>NZ_RCBY01000525.1 GCF_003838195.1 Okeania hirsuta | reverse complement strand
AATTTTGAACACCGTGTAGACGGTGGGGTATTAAACCCACAAAGAAAATGATAAAACTATCAACAAATCAATTGAAACAGCTTTACCTGAAATTGATACAAATTCCTACGATTTTGTTTTTTGTCTGGGTTCATTATTATTTGTTGAAGATGCTCAATTGCGGTTTGATCATCATCGATCAAATTGCTCGTCAAGCTATTTTGATTAGTATTGATGAAACAACGGAGGAATTTATTAAAAATTTTGTTGTGCCAGTTTACGAGCATTCAAAAATGGTAATTGGCAATGCTATGGAAGATTATTTTATATTAGGTTGGACTTCTCAAACTACAGGTATTCCTATCAGAACTCGGATGATTTATATTGAAAAAAACAATTAAATTTAATTATAGATTAAGTAGTGATTTTTTAGTTTACCTCCTGACAATTAAAAGGATGTACTGAACTAATATCACTACTTCTAAAAGACTATATTTTTTTTAAAATACGAAAGGTAATATTGAAGTGGGGGCAGGTATCATTTCACTACCTCTAAGATCTAGTAGTTGTACAATAATTAAATAAGCGATCGCCAAAGCGATAGAAATAGCTCCAGTAATAATAGCCACAATTTTTCCACGATCCATAATTTTCTACTCCTGAACTTATTTCATAATTAAAAAAATTAGCTTTTTGTTGGTTGGGTGGAGGAACGTTCTTCGTAGCTTATCTGCAGGATAAACTCAACAAACTCGTTTTGTCTGTTGGGTTGCGCTACCGCTTAACCCAACCTACAGTATTATAACTGACTCCTGAGTTCTAACTTCTAACTTCTAACTTCTAACTTTTGACTTTTGACTTTTGACTTTTGATTTCTCATCCAGAACGTCTACGCAAAACCTCAACCAAAGTGAGAAAATCTTCTGGCAAAGGAGCGATCGCCTCCACTAACTCTTCAGAAACAGGATGTTGTAACTCTAGTCGCCAAGCATGAAGCGCTTGACCATTTAAATTCACTCCTACGGAACGACCTTTTCCATAAATAGTATCCCCCACAATAGGATACCCTATTTTAGCACTGTGAACCCGAATTTGATGAGTCCTGCCAGTCTCTAACCGAAACAACATCATAGAAAAATTTCCCAAACGTTCCTTAACTTCCCAATGAGTAACGGCGACTTTTCCGCCTCTTTCCACTGGTGTCACTGCCATCTTTTTGCGGTCTACCCGATGACGACCAATAGGTAAATCTATTTTACCACTATCTGTTTTCGGACTACCATAAACTACTCCTAAATATTCCCTTCTAGCAGTTTTCGCCTGTAATTGTGCCTGCAAATGTTGATACGCTTGGTCTGTTTTTGCGACCATTATTGCTCCAGTCGTATCCTTATCTAAGCGATGCACAATACCCGGTCGTTGCACTCCACCAATACCCGCCAAAGAATCACAATGAGCTAAAAGTGCATTCACCAAAGTACCATCAGAATGTCCGGGAGCTGGATGTACGACTAAACCTGCTGGTTTGTTGATAATTAATAAAGCATCATCTTCGTAGAGAATATCCAGAGGAATATCATTAGCTTCTATTTCTAAAGGTACTGGTGGGGGAATAGTTAAAATAATCCGATCGTCATGCTGTACTATTACTTTTTTAGAGGTGCAGAGTTGGTCATTTATTTTCACATTACCTTGGGATATTAACTTTTGAATATGCGATCGCGATAGGTCAGGTATTTGCTCAGATATCCAGATATCCAAACGCTGATTTATTTGCTTGACAAATTCACCCTTACTCTTTACCTCTAAAATTATTGAACTTTCATCAGCCATAAGTTGTACAAATTGTTAGTGGGATAAAAACCCGATTAAACCTAAACTTAAGTATAAAATAACAAAATATCAAATATAGCACTACGCAAATAGGGAGCGGACATTTTTAACGAAGTCAGAAGTCAGAAGTCAGAAGCGAGTGTGTAATTCTGAGGTCCCCTCAGAATGTAAGACACGCTCAAGACAGTCAGAAGTTATTTTTGTAACGGGAATTTAAGTCCCGCTCCAAAAATAA
>NZ_RCBY01000524.1 GCF_003838195.1 Okeania hirsuta | reverse complement strand
TTGAGCTTTCCTTGTGACACTTTAGATTTTACAGCATTCTCCACCCACCAAAGCCCAATTAGATGACCATTTTTCAATAGTTTATGGCTTTGACAATCAGGACAATCCATCTCTCAATCAAATTCTAGAATATCATTCTCTATTGTGCAACACCACTTTTTCAGTAAACCCTATTTAATATTGGAGTAAGCGATCGCCAGACTCCAGATCAAACCAATGAATCTGTTTAGCAGGTAATTCTAAAGTTACTAATTCACCCCAAGTTTGGTCATAAGGAACTAAAGCACGGATATTTTGTTCGGAATTTTCCACCCGAGCAATTAACAGTTTTTCCTTACCTAAATTTTCTACCAAAAACACCTTACCTTTAATAGCAACCTCAGAAGTTTCAGTCAAAACAAAACGTACATCTTCCGGACGAATACCCATAACAATTTGTTTTGGAATTGTTGGAAAATCAGGCAGAGGAATTTTAAAATCACCTAAAATAGCATAATTTTCTTCACATTTAAGAGTCAGTAAATTCATTTGCGGACTACCGACAAAACCAGCTACAAATTTATTAGCAGGACGACTATAAATTTTATGAGGTGCATCAAGTTGTTGTAAGTAACCATCATATAAAATTGCTACTTTACTCGATAAAGTCATTGCTTCCGTTTGGTCGTGAGTAACATAAACTACAGGTTTTTGTTGAGAGTTAAATAACTGTTTCAACTCTGCTCGTACTTGTTCGCGTAATAGTGCATCTAAATTACTGAGAGGTTCATCTAACAAAAATACTTCTGGGTTGCGTACCAGCGATCGAGCTAATGCTACCCTTTGTCTTTGTCCACCAGACATCTCCCGGGGTTTGCGGTCTATTAATTGTCCTAATTCGAGTTTCTGGGCAACATTATTAACTCGTTGCTGAATTTCATCTTGAGGTATTTTACGGAGTTTCAAAGAAGCAGCAATATTTTCAAAGACCGTCATGTGCGGATAGAGGGCGTAACTTTGAAACACCATTGCAATATTACGACCACCCGGTGGTACATTTGTTACATCGCGATCGCCAATAACAACTTTACCCTGAGTGGGTGTTTCTAACCCAGCAATAAGTCTTAGTAGGGTTGATTTTCCACAACCAGAAGGCCCCAGTAAGGTTAAAAATTCCCCATCTTCAACTTCAATATTCATGTCTTTAACGGGAATGACATTTTTAGTAAATTGTTTTCTGAGATTTTTTAATTGCAGTTTTGCCATGATATTTGATTATTTTTTACCTCTTAATGTTCACTTACAGCAGTTGCCATAGTTGTTAGAGACAAATTAAAAGTCTCAAAGCTAGACAAAGTAGGATGTTGATTTCTGCCTCCAGCATAGCTGCTATAAGTGTAGTCTAGTTATCTGATTATTACCTTACAGAGCTTTTCAAATTGATGAACCACATCTTCACACATCAAACCTTGTAAGGACATTCCATGGAACGTTCCTACTGTGGTCTACCCAAATGAAAACTGCTGTATAGGTTTTATATCTGAGACAAGCGATCGCGAATATTCTCTCAACCAACACCTGAAATACATTTATATTACATTGTATTATTGCGGCATACGCATTAGTAGAGAAAGAAGATGTTAACTAGGAGCTTTATAGAACCCCTGAGTGATATCTTGACCTTGATGATAATTTTGAGCCATGGAGTCGTTCGTGGGAATTAGGAAATACTAGAAAAAGGAAAAATATTCCCATACTCCTGTGACTCTGTTTCTGAAATATTTACCCGCGTCAAAATTTGAGAGGTACACAGTTCTACATGGTGTAAAACAATAATTGAAAATACTTCAATATACCCCACCTCCGCATCACCTGATTTTTACAGCACTTTTTAGGATAAATGAGGTACAGTTTTAAGATTAATCTTTTTTCCCTAGTCTCTACTCCCTAGTCCCTACTCCCTACTCCCTAAAGTCCTAAAATTTTGTACCTCATCAACTCCAAAACTGCTGTAAATAGATTCCAAATAGGTTTTATATCTGAGACAAGCGATCGCGAATATTCTCTCAACCAAC
>NZ_RCBY01000523.1 GCF_003838195.1 Okeania hirsuta | reverse complement strand
CCCCATCCATTTTTTCTTCATTCTTCCTTCTTCCCTCTTCCTTCTTCCTTACGCTTAGAAAATGCTATATTACTTCTTTCTTCCTGATTAAAACTATTGAGGTAATTATATGGCAAGTATCGAATCTCAAGACATGACTCTAGAAAAGTTATTTGATGAATTTTATGTCATTCCTGATTATCAGCGCGAATATGTTTGGGAGGAAAAAGAAGTAAATGAATTTATTCAAGATATATATGAAGAATTTTCTGAGCAAAATCAAAATTCTTATTCTGAGTATTTTATTGGCAGTATAATTGTTTGTAGTCGTGGGGATAATTTGTATGAAGTAATTGATGGGCAGCAACGGATGACTACTGCTTATTTAGTTCTCTGTGCAATTCGAGATTATTTATTAACTATTAATTCAAATGAACGTATTGAAGCATTAAAAAATAAGATTACTTCTCTATATACAGATGACTGGGGTAATGACCAGTTTAAACATAGGGTAGAACTACAATATGAAGAAAGTAGGGGAATACTAGAAAGTATTGCTATGCAAACAGATTTAGACCAAAGGTCTCCTACTCGTTCTGTTAAACATATTCAGAATGCTTATGCTGAGATTAGAAAATTTCTTTCTCTTAAATTTGAATTAGATGAAGTTGCTATTTCTCATATCAAAAAATTTTATGCCTATTTTCTCAAAAATGTTAAATTAATTCGCGTAAAAACAGCTAGTGTTGCTCATGCTTTGAAAATATATTCAACTTTAAATCATCGTGGTTTACCCCTGGATGATATGGATTTACTCAAAAATTTGATTTTTGCTAAAGCTAAACAAACAGATTATGAGAAAATCAAAGTAAAATGGAAAAAAATGATAGATTTACTCTATCATTCTCAGGAAAGACCGATGCGTTTTTTGCGCTATTTTATTTTGGCAAGATATGCAGAAGATGGAAATTATATTGCAGAAAAAGAAGTCTATGATTGGTTTCTCAAAAATGAATCTAGATGTGGATATAATACTGAACCTATTCTATTTGTGAATGATTTATTAGCCTCAGCAGAAGCTTATGTAGCATTTTTGTCTGGTAATAATATTGATGGAACGGTAAATCGTTATTTGGAAAATATTCGTTGTCTCAGTGTTAATGTTAGGCAACATTTAATATTACTTTTAGCTGCTTATCAATTGCCTCAATATTGTTTTATTGAATTATGTCGGCAGGTAGAAAATTTATTATTTGTGGCAATGTTGACTAGCGATCGCAATCAAAAGGCATTCGATGGCATGATTCTTAAGTGGGCTAGTGAATTACGTCAAATCACATCAAGATCAGAATTTAATCAATTTATTGCTATTCAATTTTTTTCTAGCAAGCAGGTAGTGGCAGATAAATTTGAGAAAGCATTTCATAAACTTAATAAGTCATCATTTCAACCTTATCAAATTAAATATATTTTAGCCAAACTAACACAATACATAGATGAAACTGCTTGGGGTAGTGGGGGAGGAATTGATGATTTAAGCAATTATCTTTTGAAATTAGATGTAGAACAAATTTTACCAGAATATCCTACTCAAAAAGTAATTTTATCTTTCGATAAACCTCGTGAAATAGAAAGTTATAGTAAACTTTTAGGTAATTTGACTTTGTTAGAAAGTTCGATTAAATCTGCTATTACTAATATGAGTTTTACGGGAAAAAAATTAGGCTATACTAAGTCAAGATTTCTATTGACTAGAACTATTGCTGAAAAAATTTCTGTTGGGAATAATACAACTATTGACTTAGCGGTAAAAGATTTAAAGACCTTTATTAAATGGGATTCCCACGCAATTGAAACTCGACAAGAAATATTAACTCAATTAGCTAAAAAAGTGTGGGATATTCCTGAGTAGTCGAGTATTGCTAAATAAGGTTTGATGAAAAGATTGGTTTAATTAGGGCTTGCTGATTAAATCTAAAAGCATTGACTGATATTGGTTGTAGCATTTTTAGGTCTAAAAAAGTGTTAGCTTTTCGGTGGAAAAAGCTCAAAAAGCTAGTATTTTGGGACGATTATGGCAGA
>NZ_RCBY01000522.1 GCF_003838195.1 Okeania hirsuta | reverse complement strand
GCGAGGAGACCCGTTCTTGCAGACCCGCTCCGAAGATCGCCATCCCACCCTTCGGGAAGCTACGCTAACGACCGCTTTTTCCCCTTAAAAGGGGAGGCTTTAAACCAGAATTATTTAATAATTAATAATTAATAATTAATAATTAATTCTTCGGTAAACAGCTATTAGGAGTTAGCTCTGATATAGCAATTCCCAAAAAGAGTGAGGTACAAAACTCTAGGCTTTAGGCAACAGGCAATAGGCAATAGTGAAGTCAAGATAAAAGTATACCTCAAGCTTACTGAGAAACGCTATATATTTAACGAATTAAGCAAGCATTCGCTTAAGTTCTACTACATTTTTAACTAGAAAATTGAAGCACAAGAACTACGAGCTTTAATTGTCAATTAAAGGTAATGAAGCTGATAGCTGAAGTCCTGAATGCTGACCGCTGAATGCTTATAAAAAAACTGCAAACTAAGAGAAAAATTTGGTAAAATTTAAGTTACTAACTGTCAATTCCAGCGCAACAAGACTCTCTCCTTAAAGACAGTATTTAAATGAAAATAGACTTTAAGGGCAAGGGAGGCAACTGTTGTAGTAAGACAATTAATAAAGCTTTTTACGATCAAAGCTTTTATCGTAAACTAAAAGTAATAGCTGATGGCTGACAGCTGAATGCTTACAAAAATTGAGGTAAAAAAACATGGCTTATGTAGCTGTAAAAGGTGGAGAAGAAGCAATCAAAAATGCTGAAGCACTATTGCAAGCTTTACGGCGGGGAGACCCCAATATTTCTGAACTAAGTTTAGAGCAAATTAAACAACAACTTACCCTCGCAGTTGATAGAGTTATGTGCGAAGGTGCCCTATATGATCGAGACCTAGCTGCTTTAGCAATTAAACAATCATGGGGGGATTTAGTTGAAGCAATATTTTTATTAAGAGCATATCGAACTACTTTACCAAGACTTTATTATAGTCAACCATTGGATACTATCAAAATGAAGATTCGACGGCGAATTTCTGCAATATTTAAAGATATTCCCGGAGGTCAATATTTAGGACCAACTTTTGATTATATTCATCGACTATTAGACTTTAAATTAGCTGCGGAAGGAAATAACTATACTGCTCCTCAAAGCCAAAATTTAAACTTAGATGAAAACTTTCCTAGAGTAATGAATATTTTAGAGAAAGAAGGATTAGTTTATGAGGAAAAAATAGAGGATGATAAACAACCTTATGACTTAACAAGAAAACCTCTAAAATTACCCGCAGAGAGAGACGCGAGATTACAAAATTTAGCTCGTGCAGATGAGGGTTTTTTACTTAGTTTAGGGTATTCAACTCAGAGGGGTTATGGTCGTACCCATCCCTTCGCCGGAGAAATAAAAATGGGAGAAGTAGAAGTTGTTATTTGTCCAGAAGAATTGGGTTTTGAAATAGCGATCGCTGAGATTACTATTACTGAAGCTGAAAATGTAAATATGTTTACAGGTAGTAAGGAAGCAGCACCACAACTTACCCGTGGTTACGGTTTAACTTTTGGCTATAACGAACGAAAAGCAATGTCAATGGCGTTAGTGGACCGTGCTATGCAAGCTAAAGAATTGGGGGAGGAAATACAAGGACCTGCTCAAGACCCGGAGTTTGTTTTGTATCACTCAGATAATGTTCAAGCTCAAGGGTTTGTACAGCATTCAAAATTACCTCACTATATTGATTTTCAAGCAGAAATAAATTTAATTAGAAAGCTGCGGAAGGAACACATTTAATAATGAATAATGAATAATTAACAATGAATAATTAACAATTAATTGCTGAGGCAAAATTAATTACCTAATTTGACTCCCTAGTATTAATTAGTTGATAATTTAAGTGTCGTCTAAGTTAAGAATTCTTTTTTCACTCTTGGTATTAGGTGGTAGGTAGTCAACAATGAATAATGAATAATGATTGAAGAAGGAGACAGGAGACAGGAGACAGGAGACAGGAGGAAAATTACATGGGGATTCTAACCCCAAGTAATTTTGAACACCGTGTAGACGGTGGGGTATTAAACCCACAAAGAAAATGATAAT
>NZ_RCBY01000521.1 GCF_003838195.1 Okeania hirsuta | reverse complement strand
ATTGCTATATGAGTTCTAGTTTAAATTGATATATATCTTCAACCTTCAATTATTAAAAACAACCCACCAATTAGAGCTGACAAATCAGAATATTTTTAAACCTTACCGAGATAATTAGGGTTTGCTGAAAAAGTATTTTTCAGGAGTAGGGAAGTAGGGAGTAGGGAGTAGACGGAAAGAATTAATTATATCAAATCCGTTTTATTAGACATAAAAAAATTCTTCAATTGTCATAACTACGCTCATCTTTGTAATTCTCTCTCCTCCTGACTCCTGACTTCTGACTTCCCACAACAGTTATTTATAAGTATTTAACCGAACATGATATTAGACATCTTTCTGAATTCTCTTCCCTCCTGACTCCTGTGCGGGCGTTAGCGGAGCTTTGCGTTAGCAAATGCCATTCGCCCCTACAACTGCTGACTGCGAATCAAACACTATCAGTCACACTACTAAAATTAAACGCCTTTACCCTTAGTCCAGGCAAAACACTATCACCATAACGTTGCACTTGACTAACAGCATCCACATCCCGCAACATATCCGGCAAAACCTGATTAAACCGCAAATTTTTAATCGGATAAGCAATCTTACCATCCTCAATCCAAAAAGTACCATCTCGTGTCATACCAGTCATCTCCAATGTCCGAGGATTAACATAACGCACATACCACGAACGATTTACCAAAATAGCTCTTTCTGTCTGGGCAATTAAATCGGCCAAACTTTGTTCAGAACCCTGCATCACCACTGGAAACATATAACCCGTGGGTTGTTTACCTTTTTGTGCTGCCCAATAACGACTGTAAGATAAAGTCTGTGGTACACCATCCTTAATCACTTCCAGATAATGATTACTCAACCCATTATTAGAGAAAGTCTCCAACTGCAACAAAGGATGTCCTGGATAGCGCTGCATCTGCACTAAAGGACTAAACATTTTTTCCCCAACTCGGTTGCCCACTGGTTTACCTGTTTCATCAGTGCGCGACATAAACGATCGCCCCTCATCTGCCGCCCGCGCATCTAAATTAAATATTAGCCAAATCAATAGATCGCTTAAAGCTGCCCCACTGAAAATCACAGGATAAACACCAGGGTTAATTTCTCTAGGTTGGCGAGAGGCAAAAGCACGGTTTATCAATTCCTCCGTTAGAGTTTCAGTGGGTAGTTGGTTTATTCCCCAGGCAGTGCTACGACTCCAACTAGAACCATTTTCAATTCTTGCCGTCAAACTAAAATCTGCTCTTGTATATTTACTATAAGCGCGTAACCCAACCGAGTTAGCGATCGCTCCTGAAAATGTATTTGTACTCAGAGTACCGGAGCCATCAACTCCTGCTTTGGCACTCATCGCACATACTTGTTGTACTATTTTTCCTCGCTCTAGTGGGGAGATAGTAGCGGTCAATTCATCAAAAGCGGGAGTACGTTTTTCATATTCTTGAGGTTCAAGCAGTGGCACCCATTCTGGGTCTTGTGGAGCAATGCGGGCAAGTTCCTCGGAACGACGAATAGTGGCTGTAATGGCATCCGGGTCTAATTCTGTGGTGGATGCAGTGGCGCTGCGAGTTCCGAAGTAACTGGTAATGTTGAGTTCAAATTTTGTTTTGGTAATATTCTGACTAATTTGATTTTCTGAGTAGCGACTTAGGGATGATTCGTTGTTGCTAAGACTAACGACTATACCTTCTGCTTCAGATTTTTTTACAGTTGTTTCTACTAAAGATAAAGCTTCGTCTTGACTAAGAAGATTTGCTTTAATGGCTGTGGTCATTTCAGTTATCAGTTATTAGTTATTATTAGGACTTACGCAGTACAAAGTATTTCCGTCATTGCGACCGACAGGGTTTGCGGAGCATTCCGGAACGGAAAGCAATCTCAAATCCTAATTTTTCGTACCTTATGCGTAACTTCTGATTATATCAAATCCGCTTAATTAGGTCAGGACTTATATCATCTGCGGTTGAATACTTATAAATAGACTACGGAGGAGTCAGGAGTCAACCCACCCCTAACCCCTCCCAACCCACCCCTAACCCCTCCCAGGAGGGGAGGGGAAGG
>NZ_RCBY01000520.1 GCF_003838195.1 Okeania hirsuta | reverse complement strand
AACCCAACCTACATTTTTAGGCGTGTCAGTCTACTACTTATATTTTTGATTAACTGAGGAGAATTAATTTATGCCTACAGGATGGAAAAAAGTCATAAATACAGAAGAAACAAAAAGTATAAATTCCAACCAACCTCCCGAACAAACTTCCACTAATAAATCCTCTGAAAAAACAACTGAAATAAACAGAATGGAAATGTTTATTCCAGAAAATCCTCAGAGAAGTTTAGACGACCTAATTGTTCCCTCAACCGTCAAAAATAGAATTGATACAGCACTAAATAGAATTAAATATCACCACACTTTATATGAACAGTGGAACTTAAAAAGTATAGACCCTCGCGGTCAACGTACCACAATTAATTTATTCGGATTACCAGGTACAGGTAAAACATTTTGTGCAGAAGCTATCGCTCACTTTTTAGGCAAAAAAATTATCAAAGTTAATTATGCAGAAATTGAGTCTAAATATGTCGGTGAAACTCCAAAAAATATTACCGCAGCTTTTGACAAAGCGAAAGAAACAGACTCAGTTTTGTTCTTTGATGAAGCTGACTCTATCCTCGGAAAAAGATTAACGAATGTCACTCAAAGTTCCGATCATGGAGTTAATGTTAGTCGCTCTGTAATGTTACTTCAGTTAGACAAATTTGATGGAGTAGTAATTTTTGCCACTAACCTCGCCAAGAATTATGATGGTGCATTTGTGCGCCGAATTTTGGCACATATTGAATTTGAATTACCAGACAAAGAATGTCGAATTAAACTATGGCAATATCTACTGCCAAAAGAAGTACCAATTACAGAAGATGTGAATCTAGAATGGTTAGCAAATGAATCAGAAGAACTTGCTGGAGGTGATATTTTAAACGTTGTAATTGCAGCAGCAAGTCGAGCAGTGATGAGAGAAGGAGAAGCTCAAAAAGTTTCCCCTTTTGACTTAGCTGAAGAAATCAAATTTGTGCGAGAAGCAAAGACAAAAATTGGTTCTCCTCACTATGAAACTAATCAACAAAAACCAAAAATTAAAGAGACAATAATAGAACCAGATGATTTATCTCCAGAACTTCGCGATCGCGACAGCGGAACGGAGTTCTATCGTTACGATAAAGCGATTTCAGAAATAGATAAATCTGAGGAAAATTTATCGGAAGTAGATTGATAAATATCTCTTGCTTTAGGGAACAGGGAATAGGGAGCAGGGAATAGAAAAGAAATCAAGATAGGTGAACTTCATTAACCTGAGAAAAACTATATCTATTCAAGAAAATAGAATTGTTAAGGCCAAAAAATCACAAAGGATATTCCAAATATATCAGGTACAGATATTATACCATTTTGATAAATGTTTGTTACAAATGGTAGGGAAGTTGCATGCAAGGTCCGTACGAAAGAAGGATGAGGGAAGAAGGAAGAAGGAGGAAATATCAAAAAAAAAGGGGAAAACAATAGATATAAATATCTAAAATGAATTGGAGCAGCTATTTTTAAGCATACCTGGTCGATATCTACCTTTTTGTAGCATTCTTTTTTCAAATTGGTATTAGCCACCTATTTTTGTAGTGCGGGTATCTTGCCTGCCATAACTGTACCTCACCCAGATAGAATTTTCTGTAATAATAGCTATTTATATTGACTACTGACTATTGACTACTAAAAATAACCCAAATATTTGTAGAAAAAATTTATCAATTTAGTATAATTTCTTGCTTTTCTCTTCCTTCAAAAAAATTGGCGATTGCTTACTTAAAATATGCAAAATCTAAACTAATCAAACTATCGTAATTCTCAAGAATGGTGAGGTACAAAATTAGCAAGTTTTAGGGAAAAGGGGATAGAGAATAGAAAAGAAGAAAAACAGCTATAACTGAGTAACCTGATAAACTCTATAAATATACTAATGAAAAAAAATCCAGAAAATTTCTTAACCTTTTCCTTTTTACTTCTTCCTTCTTGCCTCTTGATTAAATAACTCCAGAAATTTTTTAACTTCTTGCTTATTCAATAACTTCTTCCTTCTTCCTTCTTACTTCTTACTTCAAATAATTCCTGTTGTAAACGATAAATA
>NZ_RCBY01000052.1 GCF_003838195.1 Okeania hirsuta | reverse complement strand
GATATTGATTTTTGATTCTTGGAGATGTCTATTAGCTGAAGGTAAAATTGAAAAACTGATGTTTTGCGCCCAAAGTTAATCTCAAAATCATTACCACTCAGCAACGCCGAAAATGTAATTTAGCGATCGCTTGCTCTACAAGTTTTCCTGGTCAAAAATAGTTTGCATTATAAGCTTAATACAAAAATATTACAATATTTTGTTTATAGAACCTATTTGATATCTATTTAAAAACAGATGGGGAGTATTTTTTAACCTGCTTCCCTTATGCCTTCCCTTCATCTCCTGACTCGGTCTTCCTGACTCTTGTAAAAAAACGCGGGTCGCGGACTAAGATACCAAATGGGTTCTATAGGACAGATAACGGAATATGGAGCAGCAAATATTTATCTAAAGTCCCATTAACATATTGTTAAAAAAAAACACCTAAGGGTTTCTCGTTACAAATAATTGTATTAGAATATACAATTTTTGTGATTTTAATTACATAATACTTAATTCGATCTACAAACACCAGAAAACATAAAAAAGCAAAATATTTAATTATACATAATATTTTTTCTCTTTCCGGAAGATTTGATGATGGATTACCAAAACAACACATAAACTTTAAAAAACGGCTGATATTTGTGAAGATTCAGTAAAGTTAGGTATTTTACCCTACCACCTTAAATCTAGCTCTTCTAAGATGTAAGTATAAAAATTTTCCATAAATATAAAACAGAATGTCACAGTGCAAATTTTATGAATACATCTAACTTATCAGTCTCTTCAAATATGAATTCTCTAGCAGTTCTAGAACACAAATACTCAACTAACTTATACAAACAAGTAGCTCATCCGTCTGTCAATAGTCCAAGCAAGCGTCTGATTGATATTTTAGGCGCCTTAGTCGGATTAGCGATCACAGGAGTATTTGCAATTCCTGTATTTATATTCATGCAATTTGATAGTCCCGGTCCGCTATTTTTCAGTCAGGTTCGCTGTGGTTTTAGGGGAAAAACTTTTTGGATCAGGAAGTTTCGTTCAATGGTTGTTGATGCAGAAAAACTGAAGCACCTTGTCAAAAACGAAGCAAAAGGTAACATTTTTAAAAATGAGAAAGATCCTAGAATAACTCGTATAGGTCGCTTTCTGCGTCGGACTAGCTTAGACGAACTACCTCAATTCTGGAATGTTCTCAAAGGAGATATGAGTTTAGTGGGAACTCGCCCTCCTACTTTTGATGAAGTCAAAAATTATGAAGCTCATCACTGGCACAGACTGGATATCAAACCTGGTATGACTGGAGAATGGCAGGTTAATGGTCGCTCTAGTGTGAAAGACTTTGAAGAAATAGTACGCATGGATATTGACTATCAGCAAAAATGGTCTATTGCATACGATCTCAAGTTAATATGGAAAACAATTTGGGTAGTATTTAATAAGTCAGGTGCTTGTTAGTTCTACTTTTTTGCTCGGAGTTCAATGTCGCATTTCTCAGAAATAGATTTGAGATGCTGTTTAATGCGACTAGAATAGAAGTTATTTTTAAAATAAGAAAAGAAATCTGATTATTCCGTAGCAAATTAGATTTAATTAGTTATATTATATGGAATTGTTGACCCACTATCTTTGCTAGCGCAGATATTCTCCTAATTGTTCGAATAAGCGTGAGGTATCTTTAATCAAGATGGGAGCAATATGCTCCCACTACTTATTAATAATGAAATTTTGGCAGACCACTACTATATTTTCTGTATTTAATTATCGCCGAAGTATTGTAAAATGATTCTCTTATTTTTGACTATGAAATGGGCAACCACCAGCCGTTAAATCTTTGATAAATTTACTATTATCAAAATAATGTTCTACAGACAAAATTTTTAAATCTTCAGTTACTCTAGCAATACTCATACCAATAATTTCGATTGTTTCGCCAGTAGGTTGATAGTCTTTAAAATTACCTTGAAAAGTCCCCCAATGTCGCCATTTAAAAGTAACATTTGGCGGTCCGGAAAGTACTTCTATTACTTCCCAGAGAAACCCTTTTGGAAAAGCTTTATTAAAGGTTTCAAAGGATGATTCAAAAGTTTCTTTGTCAGGGTCATAATGTTTATTTTTACTAATAAAAAGATTATATGTCCCGTGTTTTCCTGCTTCCTGAGCAGTATATTCTTTTCCTCCATTACTACTCATGCGAAATTGATCGGCAACAACAGATAACCACTGTTCAGGATTAATTTTATTAGATGCTTCCATCTCAAAAGTCCTGACTAGGTTATGAGCGATCGCTTCTAAAGACCCTTCTGGATGATCATATTTACTCTCTTGTTGAAAAACTCGATCATTGTGAGAATAATCTGGTCGTTTTCCGCCTCGCCATTCCACATCTATATCATTAGAAATTACTTTTTCTCTATCTTGCACCCATAGGGGTAAATTTGTAGAATTAGTATTACTCATATAATTTTTATTGCTAGGGTGAAGTACAATTTTTTTGACTTTAGAGAACATACAACAGGATAAAAAAAGTATTATATTTTACTTTATCGGCATTAAAAATGCTATATTTGTTCTCAATTATCTGAGTGGATTCACACTTTCATTAATTTACTAGATTATTTATTGCTGCCATAGATTATTACATAATGATTTAATTTTTTGATTATAAGTCAACGGAAATTAAAAAAATTAATCAACCTTATTCATTTTTTTATCTTCGTTTTTTCAACAAATAAAAATCATCTTGACTCAAACTATATTGAATATCATGTCCGTTTAATTAATGATAATGTAGATGTAAATTCAAGAGGGAACACTGGAAACGAAGCATAAATTTGGGATATTCCTTCCAGATGGCTTCAGTCGAAGATTTTTATGATACTTAATCATCTGGAGATGGTATAATACCAAATCAATAAATATTTGCTACAAATAGCTAGGATATTTCTGAGGAGTTAACCCACCCCTAGCCCCTCCCAGGAGGGGAAGTCAGGAGTCAGAATGAATAGCTTTAATACCATTTTTTAGGTCGGAAATCATTCTTTTTGTCAAAATACATATCCTGCATTTGTCTTTTTATCGCACTTATTATTCGTAACATTCTTTTTTCGAATTGGTATAACAACTTGTTGCTAAGACTCTGAATAAACAAAATTTCGTTCAAATTTTAATCCCATTTTCTCCATAACTTGAATAGATGCTTTATTTTCTAACAATGCACTTGCTGCTACTGAAAATTAATCAACCTTATTCCTTTTTTACTCTTGGTTTTTCCAGCAAGTAAAAATTATCTTGACTCAAACTATATTTAATACCTTTTTGCTGAGATTCTGAATAAACAAAATTTCGCTCAAATTTTAATCCCACTTTTTCCATGACTCGAATAGATGCTTTATTTTCTAACAATGCACTTGCTGCTACTTGCTGTATTTCCCACTCTAAAAAACCTTTGCGAATTAAAGCTTTTGATCCTTCAGTTGCATATCCTTTTCCCCAAACTTTTCTTTGTAACCGATAACCAAGTTCAATATCATTTTCTTGATACAATGCTGCCCCCATATAACTATCTAAACCTGGTCGAAAATGAAACCAACCAACAAATTTATTACTTAACTTTTCAATAGCTGCCCAAAAACCATAACTCTGATATTGTTGGTAATACCTGAAAACTTTAGGCAAAAATTTATTTTTAATCTCATCGTAAGTCGTAGGTTTTCCGGAGCGATCGCCTAATTTTGTATATCGAGTTACTTCTGGGTCACTATCTAACTCAAATAATAATTCTGTATCAGCTTCAGTAAACTGTCGTAAAACTAATCTTTCTGTCTCTAGAAAAATCTTCATTATTTGAGTTCAAGTTTCATTAATTAATTATAAGAAAAACGTTTTTATCTCTAAAAATAAAATCTCTTAAATTCCCATTTTTTATATTAACTAAAACTTTTACTGATAGGTCTTAAATTATGAATTATATCCTGTTCGGTAGAACAGTTATAATTATGCTTGTAGTTGGCTTGTAGTTGGGCTAAAGCCCAACTATCAAGTCTCATTAATTAGACAAGGGTAAAAATGATATTCCCAAGATAATTGAGAATCTATCAAATTTCCCCCTACTCCCTGCTCCCTCATCAGTGTTATTTGTGGGTATTTAAAGAGACATGATATAAGACAAGTATTTGAAGGACTAAAGTCCAACTACAAACAAAAATTTTAGCCGTTGGAGAATCAAGATATGAAAGCTAAATTTATCAAGTATAAAATGCTTTTTAATTAATATTTAGGCGATCGCCATTTAAAAAAATCATAGCCAAAATCACCAACGCCAAATTTTATTATAACTATATCAACCCTACATAAATATTAGAACAAAATAACTCTATCAATTCCGAAAAAATCGTCAATTGTTTCAATATTTTGAGTTAGGTTTAAGTTAGCACCACCCTCAATTACAGCAACAGTATCTACCTCAATAACATTATTCTCTAAAGATTGGTACTCAATAACTAAATCATTACCCACTGGAAAAAGCTGAATATTATCTATTGACTGCTTAAATAGCTCAATAGAATCTCCCTCAAATTGGTTAAAATCTACTATTGTTGCCTCACCTTCACCTAAGTAGAAAGGTACAGCTACTGGTATTATGACAGGAGTAATAACAGTTGTAGTTCCCAGGATAAACTCATTTACTCCAGGAGTGCCAATGAGGCGATCGAACTCGCCGAGACCATCACTAAGGTAATCTCTTTCAAAAAAGTAATCTACTGCAACTCCAGTTACTTCCAGAAAATTATTTTCTTCTCCCACAGGTCTAACAAGATCACTACCACTGGTACCACCAAAAAGAGCAGCTCGATTTTCATTAATACCAAAGTTGAGATAATGTTCTAAACCAGAACCAATGAACCCATTATTGACAGCTTCAGCAACGCCAGGATTATTTGCTAAATATTCGCCTTCTACAAAAGATATTTCTAGAGGTAAAGGTTCGTCATTCGGGGGGTTTTGAGAACCAAAGCGGAAGTTACTGTCATCCAAAAGCAACTCACCAGTAAAAGGATCGACAACATTCTCCACCACTGCTAACCCTATTCCTGTAGTGCTACGGGCAATAATGGTAGCGTCAGTTTCTCCTGGTGCAAAACCAATGGAGTAGTTTCTAGTAAATGAATTATTTTCTTTGCCCAACTGGATAATGTCAACACTGGGGTCAAAATTGCTAATCCGAACATTACTATCTATACCATTGTAAAAATCTTGACCAGACTCACCTAAGACAAATATATCAGTAGCGTTGCCTCCAACTAAAGTATCAAAACCACCACCTCCATCACCTGCAACAACCGTTTGATAAATACGATCGCCTTCAGCATTTAAAGTGACAGGTACTCCGATCAAGTCTATTTCTGTTCCTGATACACCCACGGAAAATTATGGGAGAAAGTCATTGCCAGTTGTACCAGTAAAAGCAGCAGATCGTTGTTCAAACAACCCAAACAGGAGATAGTGTTCAAAACCAGAACTCATCACACCGCTATTTACTGCTGCTGCCACATCAGAGTTTTCCAGCAAGTATTCACTTTCAAAAAATGCCATACTTTTTTTCAGTTAAATAAAATTTTTTTCCTTAAACTTAGACTTTGCCACTAGGAAAAATGTTCCCTCATTTTAAATAAAACCGTTTTCACTCAAAAATTCTGGTGTAATATCTTTGAAACTATTAACATGAGAATTTCCTGCCAAAACTGAATGGTTATTAGAACCATGACGTAGAAACTTAGCCACATATTTACCAAGAATATCTACCTCAATATTCACTAAACTACTTGCTTTTAAATGACACAAGTTTGTTTCATTGAAACTGTGAGGAATAACCGCTACCTCAAACCAATTGCCATCCACATCACAATCAGCAACAGTTAAACTAATACCATTTACTGCAATACTTCCTTTAGACACAATATAGGGAGCTATCTGACGTTGCCACCTTTCATCTACTGTTTGTGAAGCTGTAAATCTCATTTCCCAAGCATTAATCGTTTCCACAGAAGTTTGCAAGCGTCCAACCCCGTCAATATGACCAGTAACAAAATGGCCTCCTAACTTACTACCTGCTCGCAATGAAGTCTCAAGATTCACATACCTATCCGATATTTGGCCTAATGTACTACGTTGTAAGGTTTCAGGTGATACGATCGCCACAAATCCTTGAGCTAAAATGTCTATTACTGTTAGACAAACACCATCTACAGCTACACTATCGCCAATGGCCAAATCTTCCAAAATAATTTTACTGCCACTAGATGATCCCAGAGAAACTAAAATTTGGCTTTCTTCTAAAAGCTTAATTTTTCCTAAAGCTTGAATCAATCCTGTAAACACTGTTTTTCCTCTGATTAATTAATTAAAGATTAGTTAAATTTTATGAACGCAAACTCTATTAATATTCCGTTAACAGCAACGCTATAGCAGCGCGCTAGGCGTATATTTACAAATTGCAGGAACTCCCCAATAGCTAAAAGTCTTATATTATAAGCTTTTTATTTCCCCTATTGCCTGTTGCCTATTGCCTGTTGCCTGGGCGAAGCGCTATAGTCTTGAAATTACACGGTTGTTATATCATGGTGAGCCATTAGTCAAGGTAGACACCATACTCTCAAAAATCGAAGATAATAAATAAATGTAAAAATGACTCATATAGGTAAATAGGTAAATATCAAGTCATACTAAAAATTACTCGATCCTTATCTATACTGACTTACATTCTATATATCTTGACAAAAATTATTATAAAATGAGGCCGAGCCAATGATTGAAATGAAAGTTGCAGGAATAGCATTGGATGCATCAACACGGAATCCAATCGTATTGTTAAGAGATGGTACCGAGCGACGTGCTTTGCCCATCTATATAGGTCAAGACCAGGCCAAGGCAATTATCAGCGCTCTGGAAAACCATCAGCCACCACGTCCATTGACTCACGACCTCACGGTTAGTATTTTAGAATCACTAAGTGGGGTGTTGGAAAAGGTGGTAATTCATTCATTGCAAGATAACACCTTCTATGCAGTGCTAATTATTAAGCAAGGAGAAACTAAAAAAGAAATTGATGCCAGGCCCAGTGATGCGATCGCTATTGCCCTACGTACCAATAGTCCCATCTGGGTAATGGAAGAAGTCGTAGCAGATGCCTCTATTCCAGTAGACCAAGATGCAGATGAAGCAGAAAGGCAAGCCTTTAGGGACTTTATATCAAAACTTCGCCCTGAAGATTTAATCAAACGTGGTGGTTCTAGCACTGGTGAATTATCCTAGTACTATTTTAATAGAATTAAAAATGCAAAAGTCAAAGAAGATTTATTTAGCTGAAAACTTTTTCAAGTTTATTTGAACCTTGGCCAAACGGTCAATAGTAGTTAGGACTCAGGTATTGCCTATGCCAGATTCTATCATAAATGTTGAAAGAGGACTCCCTTGATCATCGCATTTATTGAACGGTGAGATGAATTTCAAGCAGAAAAATAATTGAGCAATACGCGCGCATTTTTAGTGTTATAATTTTATCAATAGCCGTGGGGCACACGGTTAAATAAAAGCGCACCGCCTGCCCTGAGGTTTCCTGAGTTTAAAGACAGAGCAAGAAGACTTGTGTGGATGGTCTGACAAGGGTGCAACTCAGTTTATTTGATTTGTTATCTAGTTAAGAATCTATTTACTGGCAAGAATCTCCTGTTATAATCGCGAGATTTAACCCTGAGAGTATAAAAAGATAGGTAGAAAGAAGCGATCGCTCAATAGCAAAACTAAAAACTAAAAACTAGAATATATAGGTGCACTACCGCAGGTTTGGCAAAACGAACTTAAACCTCTCAGTTTTTTCTTTGGGAACTATGCGATACTTGGTATCTCAGGAAAATGCTGTAGAAACAATCAAGCAAGCTGTAAATATGGGAATTAACCACATAGAAACAGCTAGAGGTTATGGTAAAAGTGAAAAATATCTGGGTGCGGCGTTGGTCTGTGAGCTGCAGCGTACCCAACTTTATATCACAACAAAAATTACACCTACAAGAGATGTCAGTTTGATAGAGCGATATATAAATGAATCTCTAGAAAACCTAAATACAGATTATTTAGACTTTTTGGCTATTCATGGCATTAATACTTGGGAACATTTAGAAATTACCCATCATGGAATTAAAGCAATACATAAAATGATCGATGATGGGCGAGTTAGACACATTGGTTTTTCTACCCATGGCCCTTTAGATGTAATTTTAGCGACTATTAATACTGACTTTTTTCAATTTATTAACTTACATTATTACTACTTTTTCCAACATAATGCCCCTGCAATAGAGTTAGCCAAACAAAAAGATATGGGCATTTTTATTATTTCTCCCGCAGATAAAGGTGGGCAATTATATACACCATCTCCTACTCTTCAGGAACTGTGTCAACCTTTTTCTCCATTGGAATTAAATTATCGATTTTTGTTAAGTGACCCGAGAATAACAACCTTAAGTGTGGGTGCTGCTAGGCCACAAGAATTAGAATGGCCTCTGAGTATCAGCAGTTGCACGCAACCCCTCACTCCTCAAGAAGCAGAGATATTTCAGCGTTTGGAAAATCAGGCTTTAACAAGGTTAGGCACAGAAAAATGTAGCCAATGTTATGCTTGTTTGCCATGTCCAGAAAGTATTCATATTCCAGAAGTTTTGAGATTAAGAAATTTGACTGTAGCCTATGATATGACAGAGTTCGGTAAGTATCGATATGGGATGTTTGAAAATGCAGGTCATTGGTTTCCAGGTAACAAAGGAAGTCGATGTACTGAATGTGGTGAGTGTTTACCCAGGTGTCCAGAAAACTTAGATATACCGACTTTGTTGAAAGATACACATGAAAAACTTAAGGGTTCCTCTGGTCGTCGGTTATGGGAATAATCTAGTTATGGCAGAAGTAAGAAGGAAAGAAGGAAGAAGAAAGAAGGGGGAAGAAGGAAAAATCTTGCCTTGTCTGAGTTTTATAGCGGTTTTCATGTTTCATAGAATACAACTATTTCTGTAACTTATTAAACTTTAAGTATATCTATAATTTTTACTGTAGTCAACATTAGTGAAAATCGCTATAAGCATAAGCTTTTGATATGTCCGCGCCCTTTGGTTCGACGGCTATAAAAATCCCTAAGCTAAGTAAACAAAATTATTTGTATATTTACTGTTGAGTTATATTTCTTTACCTACAGATAGTTTAAGCTAGTTTTTTTTAGTAAAAAATGCACTGGTTATTTTGTGTAGGTATACCAAATTATTCAGTAGTCTAATATCATGTCCGTTTAATTAGTGATAAAAAACTTTCTTCTCCTCTTCCTTCTTCTTGCTTCCTGACTCCTCGCTAAGTTATTTATAAGTAGGGTTTGCGCTCAAAAATCTTTTAGTAGGGGCAGGAGACAACCCACCCCTCGCTCCTCCCCCTCCCAGGAGGGGAATACAGGAGACAAGAGACAACCCACCCCTCGCCCCTCCCCCTCCCAGGAGGGGAGAAATGGGAATTAAGAGGAGGTAGAAGTAACAATGTAAGAATGATTTTTCTGCCCAACTCTTACCATTAATACTAACTTTTTGAGCATGAAGAGCTCAAAACCAGGAATTTTTTTCAACCTAAAACAGCTAAAACCTTTATCTATCAATGCTTTTAGATTTAATCAGCAAACCCTAAGTATTCAACGGGACATGATATAACTCCTGACTCCTGACTCCTGACTCCTGACTCCTTCTTCAAAGTGAAAAGTTGATAGCTGACTACTGATTACTATATTGTGCAAAATCTAACAGAAAAAAGTATCAAACTTTCTGCACAATTTAATGCATATGCTCCAATCAAATCTGTCTTTTCAGACATATACTAACTCAGAGTTTCAAATCAATAACTAAAATGAACAAGCTGACTTCTACAGAGAAAAAGTTTTACTACTTTGCCTATGGATCTTGTATGTGTCCTGTAGACTTAAAACGAACCTTGGGAGAAAATACTCATCACTATGTTATAGGTCCTGCTAAACTTAAAGGATATAGAATTGGATTTTATCGTTATTCAGAAAAGCGTAATTGTGGAGCGTTAGATGTAGTAAAAGACCCGAATTCTAATGTAGAAGGAGTGCTTTATAATTTACCTTTGAGGTTACGCCCTCGCCTAGATGAAAGAGAAACTGTAAAATTCGATTTTATTAAACAAATTCACTGCGGTGGTTATCGACCAGAAATAGTTGAGGTGTATAGTCAAGGGAAATTATATAGTGGGGTTTGTACCTATATTGTTATAGATAAATTACCCCAGGAATTAGCTCCTAACGATTGGTATTTTAATGTTGTACTTAGAGGAGCTATAACTTGCGGACTTTCTGAAGAATATTGTTGGAAATTGTTTGAACATATGTATCATTTACAGCATCAGAAAAGACAACAATATTTCTTGTCAGCAGCTTAGATATCAAAATTCAAAATTCAAAATTCAAAATTCAAAAGTAATCTCTGACTTACTTTCAGCATTTAGTATTGTCTTAACCCAATTGTGTAGTGCTATATATCTCTGGGTTAAAAAAGGCAAAAGATGAAAATATATCAAGAAATTTAGGGGGTTTTTAATGAGCAAAAAATAAGGTCTGAAGTCTCCCCTTTCAAGGGGATAAAAAAAAATAAAGTTCAATATTTCAAGCCTTTGACTTTAACTAGAGGTACTGATAACTGATAACTGAAATGACCCTCTAGATTCTGGCACTTCATGTCTTTATTGAGATTGAGATTCTTTATTTTCTTTTCTGATGTTAATTTAGTTACTCTAATACCATTTATCTATGAAGTTGCACTTAATATAAAGATGATAATAGTCAGCGTAATCAGGTCTGAGCAACAATGATTAAGCGCATTGTTACAGCGAAATGGTATAAAGCATTTTTTTTTTGCTAAAAATGATCGAATCAAAATTTACCGAATAATTAAGGTTTAAAGCCTCTCCTTTAAACGAGAAAAAATAAAAAATTATCCTTTTAGTCAATCCTCTTCTTTTCAAAGAGAGGTAATTATTAATTATTAATTATTAATTGTTGAAAGCAGGTTGCAGATAGATGAGGTACAAATATAAATAGTAAAATATTTGTAGTGCGGGCATCTTGCCCGCAACTGGTGTACCTCACTAATCTGAAATACGATGTATATCATGCCTTGAGAATAGCGCGATAAAAAAAATTATCCTCTTCCTTCTTCCTTCCTTCTTCCTTCTTCCTTCTTCCTTCACTGATGAAATAACATAGTTATTAAAGGGAAAAAATTTAACAATATACAACTACAAAACCAGTAATTATTTTGCTGTATAGAAAAATCTGGTTCTGCTAACAACGCATCAATTCTTTCAGTCAAACGGTTAGGGGGAGTTGTACAACTAAATGCAGCAGCAAAATTAGCTGGCTGAGTTAAACGATCGCTCACCATTAATAACAAAGTTTCCGCCAATAATAACCCATCAACTTGTTTTTTTGCCCACTGATCTGCACGCACTTCTCGAAGAGTTAAAAGTTCATGCCACAACATTTCAGTATTAGGTAAAAAAGGCGCAATTTTTCCTAACCAACCGAACCAAAAAAACCAAAAATTATCTCGATAATAATAATGCGCTTGTTCGTGATTTAAAACTGCATAAAGTTGCTCGGAATTTAATCTTTCTATAAGTCCTTTACTAACTACTAACTGAGAATTCCAAAAGCCTATTTGGGCACTAAATAAAATAGGAGTATCCAGTAAACGTACTGATTTACCCTCAATAATTATTTGAGGATAATTATTCACCTTTTGTACAGACCGCCAACCTTCATAACCTAAAATCAAACCTAAAATAGCTGTCCATCCACAAAAAACCCAGGCCAATAAATAACTCAACCATCCAGTCGATAGTCCAAGCATTTCTCCTTGAGGACCCATACAAATAACTGCAATGGCCGTCGTAATTAAAATTATGGGAGAAGAAATAAATAACAGCAGCGATCGCTCCCAACGTTGGCCCCAATTACGCGGAGTAAAAAAGTAAGCTTTTCTGAGGCCATAAGATAACCCAACAGCTCCCAAAATGATGATCAGGTGCATTATTCTTTGTCCTCCCTAACTTTGCGTATAGCTTTTAGCTTTTCGGCGATCGCTTCTATTTGCTCGATACTAGCAGAATCTAAACTATCGGCAAAAGAGGCCACCAAATCTGGGTTTCCTACTTCCAGAAATTTATTTAATTGTTGATGCGCTCTCAACATTTGAGCTTCTCGACGAGAAATTAAAGGTCGCCACACAAAAGCACGCTCACTTTCATCACAAACTAACCAACCCTTTTGAGTCAGGCGACGTAGCACTGTAGTTACTGAAGTATAAGCTAGTTCTCGGTCAGGGTCGGTCAGAATATATTCATGTACCTGTTTGACCGTGACACAATCTAATGTCCAAACAATATTCAAAATCTCTGTTTCTAGAGGGCCTAAAGACATTTGTTGTGGACGGTGATCTGGTAAAGGACTCATTATTTATTTTTTATTTCTTAGATTTTGACAACACCGTAGTGAAAATTTATCCTTTGTTATGGTAAATTATTTAAGTATGACAGTCTGTCGTTTTACAATTTAAAATCTCCATAAATTATATTTTAATCTAAACAGGATAACGATTTCAGATTTTTTTGGAGATATCTATTGTAGAATTACCTCTGGATACATAATAATTTTAAAAGAACAGGAGTAAAGATGCGTTTTATTTCTTCATTTTCCAAGTCTTTAGCACTATTAGCTTCCGTAGCAATGTTAGTTATTGGTAGTCTAGTATTTTCTAATCCAGCAGAAGCAGCTAACTATGAGGTAACAATGGGTGCTGGTGGACTACAATTTAGTCCCAGGAAAATAGCTGTTAAGCCTGGTGATACAGTTACATTTAAAAATGGTATGCTCGCACCTCATAATGTAATTTTCAATCCTGCTAAATCACCTGATTCAGAACTGTCCAAATCACTTTCCCACAAAAACTTGGCCTATAGAGCTGGAGAGAGCTTTGATGTAAATATCCCAGCAGATGCTGAGTCTGGTGATTACGAATTTTTCTGTACTCCTCACCGTGGCGCAGGAATGGTTGGCCATCTGGTTGTAGAATAACAGCAGAACTTAAGCATCAGAAACTACTTTAAAATTGGTTTACTGTAGTTGATTAAAGTAATTACAAGAATACTTGTTCTTGTGCAAATTACTAAATAGTTTAGAACTCATAATACTAATCAAAAATTAGAGTTATAATTGATAACTCTTAAATATTTCTCCCTCTAAAAATTTATCTACCACAAGTGTTAATAACTTCAACAATTAATTCTTGTGATTTAGATATTTTAGGGGGAGAATAATTATTTTTATTATTAAAATAGCAGTCGAAAAAAAAGCTTAGGACAGTTAAAAACTTTAAAGCTCAGACAACGTAAGAATTTTCCTTCGTAAGCATTCAGCTAGCTCGCTGTCTGCTCTCAGCTCTGATAACAGATTTTTAATGAATATAGGCTGTTTCAGCCAGCTTTTATAGTAAGTATAAATTCTGGGCGTTGCTGATGGGTGGGTATGATTTAATAATTTTGTATTTTGTATTTTGGATTGTTTGAACTACTTGTTAATATTAACTTTTCCCTATTTCCAACTTCGGTATTTTCTATTCCCTATAAACCTACTTTCATACCTTAATTATGATAAATTATTCAATAATGGATAATGGATAATTGATAATTGATAATTGATAATTACCTCTCCCTAAAACGGAATTGATTGATTGAAGAAGGAGACAGGAGACAGGAGACAGGAGGAAAATTACATGGGGATTCGCTCCCCCAAGTAATGCGTGAACACCCCCGTTGACGGTGGGGTATTAAACCCACAAAGAAAATGATAATTCCCTTCTGCCTTCTGCCTCCTGCCCTCTGCCTTTCCTGATAAAAAGAAAATTTTTTCTTGTTTCCCCTTGAAAGAGGAGGCTTCAAGGCGCGAATTATTTAATTATTTAATTATTTAATTATTAATTCTTCGGTAAAGCTTTTATATCAAACTAAAAGCAATAGCTGATGGCTGAATGCTGATGGCTGAATGCTTACTTTCCTTCTTTATTCTTCCTTAGTTCTTTCTACTATAAAGCACTTTAAAGTATCAGCACAAATTAAAAATGTAGCATTCAAAACTATTTGATCGTGATTAATTTGATTTTTATGTTTGACAGCTTGTCGTTTGACTTAATATAGAGGCGTAATTTACAATCAAAAACGCAGATTTAATAATTTTCTGTATTTGTATTGAGAGAGGAGAACAAAATTGAAGAAATTACTATCAATTGTGGTATTGGCCATAACTTTTTTTGTTGTTGCTGTACAACCCCCCGCTTTAGCTGCAGACTTAGCTCATGGAAAGCAGATATTTCAAGGTAATTGTAACGCTTGCCATTTGGGTGGTCGCAATACAATCATGGCTCCGAAAACTCTAAAAACCGATGCCCTAACAAAATATCTCAAAGGTTTTAAAGAAGATAGTGTAGCAGCAGTAACCTATCAAGTCACAAATGGTAAGGGAGCAATGCCAGCTTTCAAAGGTCGTCTAAAACCTAATGATATTGAAGATGTTGTCGCTTATGTTGTAGATCAAGCTGACAAATGGAAATAATTTAGATAAAAAATTAGCTTCATCTTGAAATAAGTTCGAGTGGACTTGTTCGGTGACTATCAACAGTCATAAAAACAAAGTAGTTATTGTTTAATCAAAAATTGCTTCTGTTTCTCAGAAAGTTCTGACTGTCTTCAAAAAGTATCAAAAGTCTACACATACGCACCCGCTTTCTGTGTATGTAAGTCATTAAAGTATTAGCGAGAATAATTTTCTACTTCACAATTGAAAATTTTCTCGTCCTAATAAATTTTTCTTTAAATAGTTAGTTGGGGTGAAAATTTAGAGCGAAAGAAACTGCTGAGTTTGCTCTAGATGTTCACCCCAATATTAATATTGGGCGTTGGTGAATCAACATAAGAATTAAGATATTTGGAATAACCGTAATCAACATAAGAATTATGAATACTCCTTTCATTACTTACTCCCGAGCAACCCGTAAACGAAATAATCTGTAGGGACTTTGTATTTAAAGTATCTACCTATTCCCTATTCCCTCAGTACTAAAATCATAGCTAAATTCACTAACGCCTAATATTGAAATAAATATAATAAATTTAGATAGATATCGAATAATCAGTTGTAATAAAAACTATTGGAGGATAATTAGCATTTACAGCACTTTTTAGGATAGTGAGGTACAGCTATAAGACTATTTATTCCTATATTCCCTGTTGCCTGTTGCCTGTTGCCTGTTGCCTGTTGCCTGTTGCCTAGAGCAATAAAACTTTGTACCTCATCAACCAGAAAACTGTTGTAATGTTAAAGCCATAGCTTATTATCGCCAATAACTATTATCAATCTTCACAGATATTATGAACAACTTTTATCGATTTATACTAAGTATTGGCATAGTTTTTGCAGTAATCTTTTCTTCATTCTCCCCACCAATGAAAACTGCAACTGCTAGCTCAGAAAGCGGAATTTATCAAAAATTTTTCACCGAAGGTATAGCTAATACTCAAGATAAAAACTATGAACAAGCAGTTAATAATTTCACCAAAGCAATAGAACTTAATTCTAACTTTGCCAGTGCTTATAGTAATAGATGCTTAGTTTATCTTCAGTGGGAAAAGTACCAGCAAGCGATCGCTGACTGTATCCAAGCAGTAAAAATTAATCCAGATAATATTGAAGCAAATCTTAATCTCGGTTTAGCTTACTACAAAATTGGTAATTACCAACAGGCCATTGCAGAATATACCAAAGTCCTTAATCAAAATCATAACGATTTTCGTGCTTTATATAATCGAGGTTTAGCTAATTTTGAACTGAAAAATTATCAGAAAGCTGTATTGGACTATAACCTAGTTTTAGCAAAGACCAAGCAAGACAATAATTTTGATCGAGCAGATATCTATAATGAGCGAGGTCTAGCATATTTAATGTCAAAAAAAATGCACAAGGCAATGGCAGATTTTTCTTATGCTATTAATATTGATGCTAATAATTCCAGAGCTTATTTAAACCGAGGTTGTGTCTGTAGCAAGATGGGAAATATAGAAGGAGCAATGGAAGATTTTAGCAAAACTCTACAACTTAATCCCCATGAAGCTCAAGCTTATTTAAACCGAGGACTATTACACCACCACCAGGGACTTTATCAAGCAGCAATTCAAGATTGGCAAGCTGCAGCAAAATGTTTCTGCGATGGAGGAGATATGGTAGCTTATCATCACACTCAAGCTCTGATTAATAAACTACAAACATGGCTCCTATCGTCTAATCAAACTGCTATTGCTTGATATAACTACTGAATTTTTCATGGTCTCACTTGATTTTTCAACCTCTCTCTATAGAAATCTCACAAAATTCACCCCAGAAATAGAGAAAATAATCGCCTCAGCCTCCAGTCATCATTTTGTGAAGCTCTAGAACGGCGACGCAAGTTTTTTTTGTCTTGCATCTTCCAAAAAGTTGTGAGACAATTTATATATTGGGCGTTATTCGCCCCTACGCATGACTTTTTATTCAACTCAAAAAACCATACTTTCCCCTGACTATCAACAATAGAAAACTATCCACTTTGACAAAAAGACTAAAGAGAAAATTATTGCTGTAGGCTCCAAATTGTCATTTTGTGAAGCTCAATAGGCGCAAAGTTTTTTGTCTTGCATCCCCCAAAAAATTGTGAGATAATTTATATATTGGGAGTTGTTCGCCCCTACACATGACTTTTTATTCAACGCAAAAAACCGGGCTTTCTCCAGACCATCAACAATAGAAAACTATCCACTTTGACAAAAAGACAAACAGGGTTTCTATAGAATGCTAGGCTCACCCCAGAAATACAGAAAATAATCGTTTCAGCCTCCAAATCATCATTTTGTGAAGCTCAATAGGCGCAAAGTTTTTTTTGCCTTGCATCTTCCAAAAAGTTGTGAGATAATTTATATATTAGGAGTCGTTCGCCCCTAAGCATGACTTTTTATTCAACTAAAAAAATCATACTTTCTCCTGAGCATCCATCATTAAAGAGAAAATTATCCACTTTAATGCAAACATCAATATTCAAAAAAAAAGTTGAGGAATATTCCCCAACTCCAAAGGAGATGAACGATGAACTTAGATGCGAACAAAACAAATTTTCATACGATGCGATAGATATTACTATTTCCGGCTAAAAAGTTGCTATTACTGAAGTCGAAAAATACTCAAATTTAGGAATTTATTCTAAACAACTCGTAACAACTTTAGCGTAGATGGTTAGCCAGATTTAATATCAACCTTCAAATTTCAATATCTAAGCAGGTATCAAAACAGCACTTTCCGTGCCTACAAAAATGGGGCGTAATGCTTCAACCCACTGAGTAATTCTTTCCTCAGTTAACTCACTTTGGTTAACCTCATCAATTGGCAAACCCACGAATTTACCATTACGCACTGCTGAAGAATGTTCAAAACTGTAACCTTCAAGAGGAAACTCTCCCACTATAGTTGCACCAAGCTTCTCGAAGTGGTCACACATAAGCTGCAGTGCGCCAGCAAAGTGCTTTCCATGACCGACTTGATCTGCTGCACCAAACAAGGCAATAGTTTTTCCAGTAAAATCAGGCTTTTCAATATCCATATCAAAAAGTGGTTCGCGCCAGTCATTCTGTACTTCCCCAGCACCCCAAGTTGAACAACCCAATAATAAATAATCATAATCAAGAAGTTGACTATATTCGTCATAATCTTCTTCCATACTATAAAGATCGCAAATTTCTTCGCCGAATTTGTCGCGCAATGCTTCAGCGATTTCTTCAGTTACGCCAGATGTGCTACCATAAAAGATACCAATTTTTGCCATAATCAACACTCCTGATTAGTTTTGGTAAAATTCATAAAATCTGGTGAGTCAAAAAATTTCACTAGCTCGACCCAGATTTTTGAGGGTTTTCGGTAATTAATACAAGTTATTTGTAGAATTTTCTTGCTTAAAATTCCTAATATAGATTAGTCTCGTTTTCAGCTAAATAAGAAGTAGTTGCAATAAAGTAAGCAATTATTTCTTTAACTCTAGGGGCGAATACCATTCGCCTTATTAATAATTAGAGACTACTCTTCAAATAACCCCGGAATAGAAAGGAATTTTTGTATCAACCCTATCTATATTCTGAATATATCGGGTAAATTAATGGAAATCTGTATCAATTGTAGTTGATAATTTTTTTGATTTAGTTTATAATAGAAATATATATACTCCACAAATTCTAGTTCTAAAGATTATATTGAGCTTTTATATAAACTCTAACTAATTAATAAAGCCTCTCAATAAGATTAATTTTGATTGAAAAAAAGTATTCTTGTGAGTGCGATCGCGTGATTGGTGCAGAATACTATTGTAGAAACATCTTCAGGACTTACGCAAATTCTTAGGCAATACGCTATCTGTAGAGGGCGTTTTGCTCCGCAACATATAAAGCGGAGCTTTGCGTTAGCAAATGCCATTCGCCCCTACTAGATATGGCGCTTGCTGCGTAAGTCCTGATCTTTTAATTATTAATTAAACGAACTTAATCTGATTTGATATTGCTTAATGTAATTTCATATTCGACCGCAATAAAAAATCAGTTTGATTAGGTAAATACTACTATTGCTGATGATAATTTCAAAAGTTAGAATTCTACTATATTATATCAAAAAATGTAAAGAAACTCGGTTTCTAGGAGAAATCGTTGATTTTAACAATAGACATCTAGGAAAAAACCAGGTTTCTTGATTCGCCTGTGGGTATTGCTAACTAGATTATCAAAAAAATTATGAGTACAAGAGTCCAACAAATTACTGCTATCATAGAACAGCGTCAGCCTCTAGCAAACAAAATTGAAGGTGTTAAGAAAAATCTAGAATTGCTTTCTTCAGCACTTAACAAACTTGAAAATTATCGGGATGAGTTAGTTGATAAAGTAGACGATCCAAAAGTAATTGGACAACTTAAGGAAATTAATACATCTCCCATTCAACGTAATATTTCTAGCGAGTTAGGTACTCTTTACAAACTCAAAACTCGCTTCTCTCGTGATACTCTCAATATTGCTGTAGTTGGACGAGCAGGACAAGGTAAAAGTAGGTTATTGCAAAGTTTGACTGGACTAACGGCAGCAGAAATTCCCGATGGCAGTGGCCAGCATTGCACGGGAGTCCGCAGTACAATTCATCATAATGCAGAATTTGAAACTTCTGGTGAAGTTTGGTTTTATACCGAGCGCTCGTTTTTGGATGAGGTGATAATGCCTTACTACAATCAATTACAATTGGGAGGAAAACCAATTACCTTAAACGAATTTGCTAGTAATGCTTTACCAAAACTACCTGAAAACCAAAAAGGTGCAGTAGTTGAGGCTAAATATGAACACTTACGAAAATATCATACTCATCTCGATCAATATCGAAACCTGTTGCAGGAATCTTCACCCCGTCGAATTACTAGAGATGAAATTCGGGAATATGTAGCTCAAGATAATCTTGCAGGACAACGAATATACCATAATTACTTGGCAGTTAAAGAAGTTAAAATTACTTGTAATTTCCCCAATACTGAAGTCGGGAAAATTGCTTTAGTCGATCTTCCAGGACTAGGCGATACAGGAATTGGAGATGAAGAAAGACTAATTAATACACTAAGTCAGGATATTGATTTAGTTCTTTTTGTCCGAAGACCAAATGTTGGTCGTGACTTTTTAGGTGATGTAGATGTAAGTCTTTATGATATTGCTCGTTCTGCTTTGGTAGACCTACCCTTAGAAAAATGGTCTTTTATGGTTTTTAATAGAACAGATGGTAATTCTCGCTTAGGTGATAACTCTTTTCTATGTGAACAGTTAGCAGCAGACCTAGGAAATAAGCATATTAATGTTTCTGAGTCGGTTATTGCTGACTGTGCAGACCCAGATGAAGCCAATGAAAAGATTTTGGATCGAGTCCTGAGTTATTTAGCAGCAAATATTACTTCTCTTGATCGGGAGTATGCTTCTTCTTGTCAAGAGCGTTTGCAACAGATTCAAAGTACAGTAGATGCAGAGGTAGAGAAAGCGAAAAATGCTTTGGGACAGGTAAGGCAACCAGCAGACACAGCACAGTTTGAAGTTTTGTTTGAGAAGATTTGGGAAGAACTTACCAGTGGTCTTGAAGGATTGTTAAGGGATTTAAGTAAAGAAGTAGATGAAAATGACCGCGACTTTGAGGAGTCGGTAAATATGGCTCTCCAGGAGTGTAGAGATGATACAGGAGTTCCATCATCCCTAGAAGAGATACAGAAAAAGCGAGATCAGGAGAAAGCTTATGAAAATGCCTACAATATTTATCTCAATGAAATTCGCGCTTACTTGTCACAAAAATTCCTGTCTTTAGATGAGGGTTTAAAGCGTTCTTTAGATCGCGTAAAATCTAAGGTAACAGAGGTGCTGGTTGAAAAAGGGTGTTTGGGAAACTTGGCAGAATCAAGAGGAGCAGAGTTTATTGAAGCGATCGCTACCTTGATCCCAGAGCAACTCATGGAAGGGGAACCCAGTAAACTGAAATATGGCTTTAAAATTCTAGCTGAGTTTGAGCTATCTTATCGCGGATTTGTGCAACACCGGATTCGTAAGTGTCTGGATGGTCTCACTCCAGACAAAACTACACTTAAGATATCTAAGTCTGCATCAGATCAAGAAAAGCAGATGCAGATAATGAATAGCCTAAAAACCTTGCAAAGTGAAGCTGTTTATCAGTGCCAAAATGTCTTGGAAGATTTACTTTCTGAACCTTCTCAAGCTGGTTTTGCAATTGTTGAAGAATTTCTCGATCGCGTACTTAGAGCAAAAGGGGTAAAGATTGAATGGCGTATCTTTCTAAATCAAGAGCGTTCTGCGGTGTGGCCAGAAGAGTTTGAATTACTGGGAGAACGTACTAAGTTAAGGCAAGATTGGTTAGCAGCAGTGGAGTCTGTAAATCAAGCTAATCAATTGGACTCAATGCAGTTTATTAGTTAATAAAGTAAGGAGATTAAAATGCAAGAACTGAAAATTGCTATGATGGGAGCTAGTGGGGTAGGTAAAACTAGCCTTTTGACAGCTATGTATGAGCAGTTTGACAAAACTATTGGTCTGACTGACTTGCAACTTACACCTGATGAAGAAAGTAATGCTGATTTACAAGATCGTCTAGGGGAGTTGAAGGGATTACTGGATGATTTTGAAGCAACAGCAGGATTAGGGGGCAATAACGAATCTAAGTCTTATATTTTTGATCTAGGAAAGAAGGGAGAAAAACCATCTTTGAGATTAAACTTTCAAGACTTTCCTGGTACTTGGCTTTCCGGTGATGCAACTCCAGCTCAAAGACAGTTTGTTAAGGAACTTTTCAAAAATTCTGTAGCAATTTTGATCGCGGTTGATACTCCAGCACTAATGGAAGCAAAAGGAAGGTGGCATGAACTTCAAAATCGACCTACACAAATCAAGAACTTGTTTGCAGGTGTTTATCAAAAAATGAGATCGCCACGTCTAGTAATATTTGCACCAGTCAGATGTGAAAAGTATATGAAGAAAGCAACAGATGCTACCCGTCTACTCAAAAGTCTCAAAGAGGGATATGCCGATCTACTTGCTCTTTTTGGCGCACCAAAGCTAAATCCTTGGGTAACAAGTGTCGTTACTCCCGTTCAGACTGTGGGGACGGTTGTTTTTTCTAGAATTGATGTGGAAGAGGAGCAACCACGTTTTCTTTTTCGTAAAATTAGTAACGAAGCTGAATATGAACCTCAAGATAGCGATCAACCTTTGCGATATCTTTTAAGGTTTGTTTTGAAGCTACATCTGGCTCAAAAAAACTCAGAATTGTTTGGTTTAGTTGGTTTGTTACGAGAGTGGTTGCAAATGAATGAGCATCTTAAGTCAGCAATTCTTCAGTCTTCTCAAAAATGTAAAACTGATAGTGGTTTTACTATATTACAAGGACACAATTGGTTAGATATTCAATAGGAGTAAACGATGACAAGGATTTATGTTCAAAGCAGAGGAATTTCACAAGACTACCAGTGGAATGAAACTAATTTTGATAATAACACTCAAAAACAGAAAACTGTGGACTATCCTCCATTGGTTAAAAATTTTAAAGATTTGCTTGACTCTAGAACTCCTTCACTACTCTTAGCAAGGTGTGAGAATAAACTACTTTTGCTAGTTGCAGACATACCAAGTCAGCGAAGGGATTATATGAGTCGAATAATCCGTAATTCTGTGGCTTGGATTGGAGAAGAACAAGATGAACAAATATTGAGAGCTTTAGCAGTTCGAGGGTTACAAAGTCTTCTAGGGGAGGATTATTCATTTCAAGAGGAGATTAACAATGCAGTTAAGTCCGATCGAGAAAAAGGTTTTACAATAGAAATAAATGGTCTTGAAGTTAACAATTTAGCTCAAGAAATTCAAGTTAAATCTGAATCAAGCTTGCCTTCAGAAATAGCTAAAAGAAAAATAGCTAAGATAGGTGATAAACGAATTAATGAACTAATAAACGAGCTAAAAGAACACAAGCTTCCACAACATAATGGTGCATTAGTAGTTGTCACAGGAAATAAAGCACAATCAGCATTGGAAGAAGCTTCAGTTTGGAGAGGTGTATCAAAACTTGTCAACAGTGAGGATTGGATTGAGGTTCAACCAGAGTTGGAAGAAGCTTCGGTTTGGAAAGGTGTATCAAAACTTGTCAAGAGTGAGGATTGGATTGAGATTGCATCAAGCTTAAAAAAAAAATTGGGCAAGACCTTAAAAATACAGCTTCTCAACACATCGAGACTCGAAATAATATTATTAATAAGTGTTTTGGGGATCGCGGCAATAATAATTCTTAGCCGAATCTTAGAAAATAGTTCACCAAATATTAGTGGTATTCCTCCTAATACAGTTGCAGTAAACACTGCCTACAATTTTATCCCAATAGCTGAGGATAAAGATGGTGACACTTTAGAATTTAGTATTGAGAACCAACCTAATTGGCTAAGTTTTGATGAAAAAACAGGGAAACTCTCTGGTACTCCTACAGAGGATGATATTGTTACAACACCTAATATTGTGATTACTGTCAGTGATGGTAAAAAAAAAGATAGTCTAGACAGCTTTAGTATAGCTGTTAAGACCACACCTGTAATTAATGGTGCACCTCCTACTATAGTCACTGTAGGTACTCCCTACATTTTCACCCCTATAGCTGAGGATAAAGATGGTGACACTTTAGAATTTAGCATTGAGAACCAACCTAAGTGGCTAACTTTTAATCAAGGAACAGGGAAACTCTCTGGTACTCCTAACAACAATGATATTGGTACAGCACCTAATATTGTGATTAGTGTCAGTGATGGTAACAAAACAGATATTCTAGATAACTTTAGCATAACTGTTAATCCTGAGACTAGACCAACAATTAGTGGCGCACCTCCTACTATAGTCACTGTAGGTACTCCCTACATTTTTACCCCTATAGCTGAATACCCAAATGGTGACACTTTAGAATTTAGTATTGAGAACCCACCTAAGTGGCTAAATTTTGATAAAAAAACAGGGAAACTATCTGGTACTCCTACAGAGGATGATATTGGTACAACACCTAATATTATTATTAGTGTCAGTGATGGTAACAAAACAGATAGTCTAGATAGCTTTAGTATAGCTGTTAAGACCACACCTGTAATTAGTGGTGCACCTCCTACTATAGTCACTGTAGGTACTCCCTACATTTTCACCCCTATAGCTGAGGATAAAGATGGTGACACTTTAGAATTTAGCATTGAGAACCAACCTAAGTGGCTAACTTTTAATCAAGGAACAGGGAAACTCTCTGGTACTCCTAACAACAATGATATTGGTACAGCACCTAATATTGTGATTAGTGTCAGTGATGGTAACAAAACAGATATTCTAGATAACTTTAGCATAACTGTTAATCCTGAGACTAGACCAACAATTAGTGGTGCACCTCCTACTATAGTCACTGTAGGTACTCCCTACATTTTCACCCCTATAGCTGAAGACCCAAATGGTGACACTTTAGAATTTAGTATTGAGAACCCACCTAAGTGGCTAGATTTTAATGAAACAACAGGGAAACTTTCTGGTACTCCTACAGAGGATGATATTAGTACAACACCTAATATTGTTATTCGTGTGAGTGATGGAAAAGAAACTATTAGCTTACCTCCTTTCACTGTAACTGTCAACCCATAGTTTTAGTTTTGATTGAATATTAGTTATAAATCAGTAAGCAATGCACAAGGTTGATTAACAGTAACAGGACTTACGCAAAGGCACTATATATAGAGTCTTGGTGCGTTACTAAGCGCGCTTTTCATGTCCGCTCAAGCGCGGAAACACACCCTACCAATAGCGTTCATGCGTAAGTCCTAAGTAAATTAGGATGGGGGAATTTTCCCTAGCAGTGGGAACAGGATGCTCCCGTGGGTGAATGAAATGCTATCGGGGGTAAGTAATATTAAATCCGGTAGCATCAGTGTTATTCAGCATTTCAAAGATAAAAATTCATATTGTAGGGGCGAATGGCCATTCGCCCCTACCCATTTTATGACGATTGACGGAATTATTATTGTACTCCGAAGTCAACGGATTTGATATCAGACGTTCTCGTGGGTGAATGAGACGCTCTCGTGAGTCTCGTGCGTGAACGAGACGCTCACACTATCCCCATTCAACAAACAAACCACTACCGGACAAACTTTGGCATAACTTCAGCAGCAGTAAATAAACCATAAATACCTCTGCGATATAAATCTACTCCTGCCTTCAAATAACCAAATGCCGGACCGCAAACATTAGCCGCCATGCTAGTTTCATCCCCCAATGTAAAAGTATGAGTAGAGATTTTACCTTCAAAAGTCCGGCCTGTAACCTGAACATTTGTACTTAAAGGTTTTTTCGGGTTGCGAGTATCAACAATACCTCCTACTGTAACTCGATCGCGATCGCAAATTCCCGCCAACTCCAACATAATATCGTCAGCGTGTTCCATATTCTCCAACTTCAACAGACCATTTGTCTCTTCCAACAAAGCTGCCACCTCAGCATCAGTCATGGCCTTAGCTTTTTCCACATCATATCCCGGTAAATGGCCAATATCTTCACGAATTGTGGCGCGGTAAGCTTCCCAATTAGCAATACCTACTCCAAAAGTAATTGTCACGCTATGAATTTCTGCATAACTCTGAGCTGCTATAGTTGCTGCTGCGGTTAATAAACCAGGAGTTGCGCCACAACCAGTCATATAAGTAATACCCGCAGCTTGTAGCTCATCTTGAAGGGCCAATAATTGTTCGACGGCACTGGTACGCTTAATGGCATCTACTAATACTCCCTGCCAACCAGCAGCAATAAATTGTTTAGCAACATTTGCCATAAAAGTATTAGGCAAGTTTGGTAAGGCCAGAAAATAACCATCTACAGTATCAGCAACTTTGATTAGTTCTTCAATACTTTGATTACTTAAAACGCCACCAGATTCTAAATGGCCTAAAGACCCCTGAGTATTGTACATGGTCATACATTGGTCGGGATTTAATCCTTGAGTATTGTAGGCATAACCTTTTTGGTCAGCAGCAGCAACCCAGAGCATTTCTTGTTTGGGAGCAAGTACCCTAGCTGCAGCTTGACCCAGGCCACCGAAACCTAAAACACCTACATGAATTTGATTTTTTGAATTTGTATTTTGCATTATGTTCATAGCGTTTAATTTAATTGGACAGACTTTTATTATCGGTTATGGGGCATCACTGTGGAAAACTGTTTTAGGGAGTACGGAGTAGGGGCGTTAACGATAGTTATGCGAAGCAAACGGCCGTTCGCCCCTACTTACGGGAAACAGGGAATGGAAAAGAAGAAAAACAGTTGTACCTCAATAACTTGAGAAACGCTCTATTAAAAAAGAGACAAATTAGTTTAACTATAATAATGGGAAAAATTATAACCAAAGATATTAATATATAATATTTTTAATTTGATTATTGGTGAAAAAATATATAAAAAATAGGGTAATTATTGATAATTGAATGAAAGTAAATAATTAATAGTTTGACTCAAGGCGATAATAAATCAAAACTATTCCATATATTACAGAGTTGATTTTGAAATTCATGACGATTGATTATTAATTTTTATGCAGTAATTTATGTCAGTTAAATCTACATGATAATCTGTATTTTATTTTAACTATTTATCTCAACTAAGAAAACACAAAAAAACTTCTTTCCTTCTATTTTGTGCCTTTAAATTCTTAAGTTTACCATCACAATAATTTTGAACATTTATCCAATTATCTTTTGATTTTGGGTTTAATACCCTACCGTCTATACGGTGTTTACAAACTTGTTGTGGCTTGATTCCCCATCCATTTTTTCCTTTTTCTTCCTTTCTTCTTTCTTCTTTCTTCTTTCTTCTTTCTTCTTCCTTCTTCAACTTGAAAAGCAATAATTGACCCACAAATCTAAAAATATTGATTAGAACAGTAAAGATAGTAGGGATCGAATGTCTAGACATAACAGCTTAGGTGATATTTGTCAATAACCTTGAGCTTAAATATTAAAATAATTTAAAAGTTTAAATTCTATATAACTACCTATCAACTACTTATCTACCAAGGTCACTTCTATAACTTGGTCCAATATGTTGACGGTTTGAGGAATATACGTCAAACTTAACAAATAACTGATTTATTGCTTCAGATTATATTAACTTTTGTTAAGGAATGACTCGTAATCTATCAATTAGTAAAAATTGATTTAGATTAAAAAAAAGTCATTTAACTCAGAAGCAATATCAGCAGACATCACTTTCAAACAATTGGTGTCAGCATATAGTCCTACAACTGTTGTTCATAATATTTAGCTATGAACATGGAAACTTTAGAGTTCATCATTTATCCAGATGGTCGAGTACAGGAAAAAGTTACTGGCATTGTCGGTACATCCTGTACAGAAGTAACTAAGGCAATAGAAGAAGAATTAGGAATTATTCTCACTCAAGAATCAACTTCTGAATACTTTGCTCAACAGCAGCATCAGTCTGAGACTGCTACAACGCAAGTTTCTTCTTTTTGCAACTGGTAAAATTCTTTTTTTTTTGTTGAGTTCCATTTATTTCTTTTAAAAAAACTATGTCACACTTTAGTCAAATCAAAACTCAAATTCGTAACTTGAAGTCTTTGCAGTCCGCTCTCACAGATTTAGGTATTGACTGGAAATCTGGTCCTACAGAAGTCCGTGGTTATCGTGGACAAACTAGCACTGCTGAAGTAGTTGTAGAACAGAATAATGGGTATGACCTGGGGTTTGCTTGGAATGGCAATGAATATGAATTGGTAGCGGATCTACAATTTTGGCAACAAGCATGGTCTGTCGATCGGTTTATAAGTATGGTGACTCAGAGTTATGCTTACAGCACTGTAGTTAATGAAACTACTAAACAAGGATTTCAAGTTACCGAACAGCAAAAAAACAAAGATGGCTCTATTCGTCTAGTTGTTCAACGTTGGACTTAACCACAAATCTAATCAAAACGCAAATTTTGTGTTTAAATGGTTAGTCCAGCCCACTTTCTTCAAGTAAACGTTATTTTAGTCACAATACGTCGGAATGCTCCGCCAGTTCCGACCTCTATTGTTCGGCATTAAACAGGCAAAGAGATTTGAAAAGCTAGTGTGCCGAACGTAAAAAGCTTCAATAACCGGGCGAGGCCAACTTTACACGAGAGTAGGAGGGACGCAACAATGTCCAATTCAACCAATTATGTGTTCGTACTTGACGCCAAGAAAAAACCCTTAGCACCATGCAAACCAGCCATGGCGAGGTCATTGTTAAAAGCAGGCAAAGCCAAAGTTTTTAAGCGCTACCCTTTCACAATAATTCTGAAGAAATTGGTAGCTCTTGATTTTCAAGGCTTGCAATTAAAAATTGACCCTGGTTCCAAACAAACAGGCTTTGCTTTAGTAACTCAAAGTGAAGAAGTTATCTTTGCAATGGTTTTAGTCCATCGTGGCCAGCAAATCAAAAATGCTTTAGAGCGACGACGAACTCTTCGCCGAGGTCGTCGTTACCGAAAAACTCGCTACCGTAAGTGCAGATTTTTCAACCGCAAACGAAAAAAAGGATGGCTGCCACCAAGTTTAAGGCATCGGGTTTTGACTGTAGAAACTTGGGTGAATAGACTGTGTAAACTAAGCCCGGTAAGTAGTTTAGCTATAGAATTGGTCAAGTTTGACACCCAGAAAATACAGAACCCAGAAATTTCAGGAGTTGAATATCAAAAAGGGGAACTATTTGGTTATGATGTCCGGGAGTATCTATTAGAGAAATGGGGTCGATCGTGTGCTTATTGTGGAGCAACAGATACGCCTTTAGAAATTGAACATATAGTTCCACGGTCAAAGGGTGGTAGTAATAGGGTATCTAATTTAGCTATAGCTTGTCATCAATGCAACCAAAATAAGGGCGCGATGGATATTCGGGAATTTCTGGAAAATAAACCATCTATACTAGCTCATGTTCTAAAGGTTGCCAAAACCCCATTAAAAGATGCTGCTGCGGTTAACTCAACTCGCACTCAAATCTTTGAAACTTTAACAGCAACAGGTCTGCCTGTGATTACTGGTAGTGGTGCTGGTACTAAATATAACCGTCGTCGGTTGAATTTACCAAAAGAACACTGGATAGATGCTGCTTGTATTGGTGAAGTTGAAAAGTTAACAATACTTACGAATCAACCCCTAGTCGTCACAGCAATGGGACATGGTTGCCGACAAATGGTTCAAATGGATAAATACGGTTTTCCAAGAATTGGTTACAAAGCAAAAAAACCTGTACCAGGCTGGAAAACAGGGGATATTATCAATGTGGTCAAAGGCAAAAATGCTGGTTTAAAAGGAGTCAGGATTAAAACTGTCAGAAGCAAAGGCAATTTTGATATCCGACAGGGGGATAAAATCTTGTCTGTATCTCGAAACCATATCCAACCTGTCCATAGACGAGATGGATACAATTACTCGTTTTAAGTATATTTTTTCTAAGAGGTCTAATGCTAGATTTTTCTTCATCATCTCCTGAGTCTAACACAGAACGTTCAGGTTTTGAACCCGAACTTGGTGGAGTGTTACGGAATACTCCCGAACGTTCAGGTTTTGAACCCGAACTTGGTGGAATGTTGCGACAAAAAGGAGTTTACGTTGATGAAATTACCTGTATCGGTTGTAAACACTGCGCTCATGTTGCCCATAATACTTTTTATCTTGAACCAGATCATGGGCGAGCGCGGGTTTTTCAGCAAGATGGGGACTCTGAAGAATTAATCCAAGAAGCGATCGACACTTGTCCTGTAAATTGTATTCACTGGGTTGATTATACTAAACTAAAAAATTTAGAACAAGAGCGCAAATATCAGGTGATTCCTATTGCTGGTGGTCCTGTGGATAGTGGAGCAGCTCGTATTGCTAGTCATAGAAATAAGCAGAATGCGAATAAATAGTAATGATGTACAAGGCATGAATAGTCAAACTCTTGCTGTGTGGGGACTTATATCATGTCCGGTAGCATCGGAGCGTGTATAGAACTAAGTTTCAATAGACATCTCCAGAAAAGAGGCAACAGCGGTCAGACCCCGCGACGACGCTAGTCGCAAGGGAATGCTGACCAAGAGAGGCAACAGGGAGAAATAATTGATAATTTATGGATAAGAATTGATTTTATTTTTGATTTTTACCAGATGTCTAATTGAAAGAAACTCTTTCCTACGGAATGCTACGCAAACAGCATAGCAGCATAGCTGCCCTCTGCCTTCCTTGCACCAAAGCATAAGTATTTAAGCGGACATGATATTATATCAAATCCGTTTAATTGGACATAAAAAAAATCTTCAATCGCCATAACTACGTTTATCTTTGTAATTCTTTCTCCTCCTGACTCCTGACTCCTGACTCCTGAGGACTCCTAACTTAACCATTCTATGGCTGTTTAACCGGATTTGATATTACCTGCAAAATATGTACCTCACGATATGTACCTCACGGGCAGCAGGAAGTGCTATAATTACAACAAGAGCGATCGCTCTTTATACCCTTAGCATTTAAAAATCAAGAAACCATAGGGAAAATTTCCTGTGGAATGCTGCACAAACATGAATTGCTTCTACTCCATTCCTATTTATGATTCTTGCTCTTCTTTCTCCTCAAATACTTCTGCCAAAAGAGGAGAAATATTACTATTCAACTTACCTGCTCGAATAAACTCAGCATAAGTTTCCGCTTCGATATCCACCAACTCTTCCCGCAATAACTTCATATCCAGCGCCACTAACTGAGAGTGTTCTGCTTGCATTTTATCAATTTTCTCCTGCAACTGCTTCAATTCCTTTTGCAAAAATTCTGCCTGATAGCGATAATATTCTGGGTCAATTTCTTGCAACCTGACCAACTCAGACACATAATTAAGCACCCGTTTTAAAGCTACACGGCGAGCGGTCGTTTCCATATATTCCTGACGCAACGGTTGGTCGCCTATTAAACCCAATACTTTCAACATTGACTGAGTTGTTAAACCTTGCACCAACAATGTAAACAATACCACCCCAAATACAACTGCCGTAATTTCATCTCGCCCAGGCAAAACTACAGGTACACTCAACACCAGAGCAATAGAAACCGAACCCCGTAAACCTCCCCACCAAAGTAACGTTTGTTCTTTTAAACCAATATTTGACTTGACTACCAAATTACTCAAAGCACTCAAACTATAAACCGAAATTGCTCGCGTGACAAGAACTGCTCCAATAGCAACTGCTATTAATACTATATTATCTGCCAGATTTGAATATCGAATTTGATCGCCTATTAACAGAAACACTATGGAGTTGACAAAAAATGCCACAAACTCCCAAAACTCACTAACTATTAACCGAGTGCGGGGGTTCATCCCAATGCGGGAACCGAAGTTACCTAAAATTAAACCAACAGTGACAACCCCAATAACTCCCGAACCGCCTAATTTTTCTACTATTACATAAGTACCATAAGCAGAAACTAAAGTTAGTGACTGTTCCACCAAAGGTAAATCAAAACGTTGGGTGAGGTAAGAAATGCCAAAACCAATTAAGCAACCGATACCGACACCGATGCCAACAAAACTAAGAAAAGTGAATAGAGAGTCCGAAATAGAAAATTTATCTACTGTTCCTAATGGAATTCCAACTAGCAAAGTAAAGGCAACAACCGCCACCCCATCATTAAATAAACTTTCTCCTTCCATTAAGGTGCGTAGGCGTTTACTTGCTCCTAATTCTTTTAATAAAGCTACTACAGAAATAGGGTCTGTTGCGGATAAACTAGCTCCGACGAGAAAGGCGATCGCTAAGGGAATTCCGGTGAAAAAATTCAAACCATAAGCAATACCAACTACAGAAATAATTACACCAATAATGGCAAAAAATCCCACTGGAACTAAATCTCGTTTTAAGTCTCGCCAATTCAAATTCCAAGCAGCCTCAAATAATAAAGGAGGCAAGAAAATTTCGAGGATTAATTCAGGAGATAAACTGACTAATCTCACATCAATGAATGCTAGAATTAATCCAAAAATTACTAATAATAAAGTAAAGGGAATTCTACGGAACCAACTAAAAACTCGTGAGAAAGTAGCCACACTCAGAGAGACAGAAAGAACTAACAGAAATTGTTCTATATTTTGCTCAATAACTGTTTCATTTACGGCAGTTTCTAAAGCCATATATTACCCCTAAATTTTGCATAAAATTAATGTCAGCATTTCCTAGGTCATGCTGCGCAAACAGCTATTAGCTGTCAGCTATCAGCAACAAGACTCTCTCCTTAAGGACAGTGTTTAAATTAATATAGACTTTAAGAGCAAGGGAGCCAACTTTTGTAGTAAGACAATTAATAAAGCTTTGATCGTAAACTAAAAGTAATAGCTGATAGCTGACGGCTGTTTGCACAGCATTCCGGAGGAAATGCTTACAAATTAATAGATATCTCCAGAAAATAAACTTGCCCTTTATTTGCTATAAACTAGAGTGTAATAACTCAAAAAATCATTTTCCGTGTTTTTTTCCTAAAAAAATCTTTCCATATCCGCCGTTCCCTATTTTCTATTCCCTACTTTTACAAAAAGTCTATATCTTTTTCACGCCTATGTCTAATAGACATCTCCAATAATAAAAAATAAAATCAATTACCCCACATAAATTCTCAATTCTTTCCCCCTACTCCCTACTCCTTACTCCCTCTTTTGAAGGAGATGTCTAATAAATAGAAATACCGACTGTTGTCTGAGTGTAAGAAACAGTCGGTTTTTTAGCAAAGAGCTGAGGTTGAATCTAAGCTTCTTTGTTTAAGAACTTTTGGATTTGTTGAATGGCTACAGCCCCAATATTGTAAACTGCCCAACCACCAGCAGCAATTATAGGTAATAGAACAATTAACAAACGAAAGTCAAATTCCATTTACTCCCCTCCTAAAGATTTTTAAAGATTTATCATTTCTTATAATCTTAATCTAAAATTAAGTTTTTTGAGCAAAATTTGAATAGGGAATAGGGATTAACGAAGTCAGAAGTCAAAAGTCAGAAGTCAGAAGTTAAAAGTGATTTTTGTAACGGGAATTTTAGCAAAGCTCCAAAAATATTTCCCCTTAAAAGCCAGGGTTGCACGACCAAATTATTTTGATAAAATACATTTGTGTCCTTGAGCAGTCGATCTAAAAATAATTTTTCTTACCTATTTAACCTGACCATCAAATATACAATTAATTTTGCTTGACTACTTATCAGCTTCAATTCACTTTTGACTTTTGACTTTTGACTTTTGACTTCAAATACACTTTTGACTTCACTTGGTAAATCCAACATCAGTTCCCTTGCCAGCGTGGACTAAAGCTAACTTTTCATAACGTTGAGCGTGTTCAATTAAATTAGCAGCCTCTGACTCTGAAATATCCCTAACTTTTTTCGCCGGTACTCCTACCACCAGAGACAATGGCGGTATATCCTTAGTGACAATAGACCCAGCTCCCACAATACTACCTGCCCCTACCCGTACACCATCCAAAATTACAGCTCCAATACCAATCAAACAACCTTTTTCTATATGAGCTGAGTGAATCACAGCTCGATGTCCAATTGTCACATGATCTTCCAAAACAGTTACTAAACCAGGGTCTCCATGAAGCACTGCCCCATCTTGGACATTACTATGGTTCCCAATCACGATCCGTTCTACATCCCCTCGGACAACAGTCCCATACCAAATACTAGCTCCCACTCCTACTTCCACAACACCCATAACTACAGCGTTATCTGCCACAAAAGCAGCTTGGGATAAATCTGGAGGAGGCCAAAAAGAGGGCTGATTTGACATGATCTTCGTTAATATTAGTGATGTTTGCTTAATCGGAATTTTATAGCAGGCAACAGGCAACAGGCAAGAGGAAACAGTGGGAAAAACATTACCTAATCTAAGATTCATCATTAGTCCATATCCTAATCAACCCGTTCCTTGCCATAGGCTAAAAAATATTTAACTCCTGACTCCTGGTTGAAACATCACAAATTCTCTACCCCATAATGTAGGTTAAGAGTTTGATGTAGTACTTTAGTAACTATCCTGTAGCTATTTAGCTCAGATTCTTTAACCAAGCTAACTATAATTAAGTCACCACAGCTCTCTAGAAACTATGACCCAATCCTCTATCAATTCTGCCCTCCAATACCCAATGTTTGGCCCTGAAATTCAGTGTCCTCACTGTCGCCAGACCATACCAGCTCTCACCTTGACAGATACGTATTTATGTCCTCGTCACGGAGCTTTTGAGGTTGACCCAAATACTGGTAAGTTGTGTCATCTTCAGTCTGGCCGTCACTGGCGTCTATGGAACGATGAGTGGTATCGGCAACATACTCATCCCGATGGTATTAGGTTTGAAATCCATGAAGCGCTGGATCGACTTTATACTGAAGGATATAGAGCCACTCGTTTGATTATTGCTCAAAGATATCAGGAGTTGGTTAGTACCTATTTGGAACGTAGTACCCCTTGGCGTTCTAACTCTGACTCTTCCTGTAAGCCCAAACTTTATGGTTTACCTGTAGAATTTAGTCCCGACCCCAAGGATGAGCCTTGCTGGGAAGTAATCAATTTTCAGTTGGACAAAGAAGCAGGAGTACCCGTTCGATATCCCTATTTTCGATTGTTTGAATAAACTATTCCGCAGACTTCTTGCGGAAGTCAGGCAATAGGGAATAGCGGTGCGACCCCGCGTCGGCGACAGACGCAAGCGGTCAGACCCCGCGACGACGCCAGTCGCAAGGGAATGCTGACCAAGAGAGGGAACGCGCACCAAGAGAGAGAATAGGGAATAGGGAATAGGGAGGTGAAATTGTTGATTTAATATCTTGAATTGATTTAATTAAAACTTTTGCAAGAGGTCTAGCATTTATAAATGATTTATAAATATTGATTGATTGAATAGGGTTGATAGCTGAAAAGTCTTTCCCTTTTCTCTTGAAAAGTTATCCTTATTTATTGCCAAAATAAATTAGTCTTAGCTGAGTTCTATTTACTGTAAAATTAATACTGAAAATCAGGTTAAAAATATTAAACTAGAATGCACCATGCCTCGATTCGGACAGCCAATATTCATCGAGCGATCGCTTTCTATGAAAAACTAGGTTTTACGGTCTGCGAACGCTTTACTACAGGCTATACTTTAGCTTGTTGGATGGAGGGATTAAATGGCAGAATTGAACTGATTGAAATTCCTCAGCCAAAACCTGCACCTGATGCTTTTGGGGATGAGCATTATGTTGGATATTATCATTTATCATTTGATTTGACTCAAAATACTACAGATTTACCTAGTTGGTTAAATGATTTAAAACAACAATTTGATGCTATAGCAGCAGCACAACCAGAAATGTTTCAACCATTGAAAATTCTTTTAGAGCCTACTCAACAAATGATTGGAAATAATGTTTATGAAGTTGCTTTTATTGCTGACTGTGATGGTTTACCTCTAGAATTTATTAGAAAGTTAAATCCTTAGAGTAAATTGGACAATGCTTTGAAGATTTTACAGCAGTTTTGGAGTTGATGAGGTACAAAATTTTAGGACTTTAGGGAGTAGGGAGTAGGGAAAAAAAGATTAATCTTAAAACTATACCTCACGCTCCCTAAAAAGTGCTGTAAAAATGCAGCATTCAATTATTGTAGTGGACCGACACAGCTTAAATGGTGCATTAGCTTTTTTCATAATCACCCCATCACCCCATCTCCCCATCACCCCATCCCCCCATTTTCTAATGCACAAAATTAGCTGTGTCAGTCCAGTAGTATGTGATAGCCTTGCTTCTAGAAAAAAATACAATCAAGCAAACCGTTAAATATTCCACTTTACTTCATTACTGGTAACTTTAAACTTTAAAGGAAATTATGAAACAAACATTCCGTAAATTACATAGAATAGTAGCCCCAATAGTTTTTCTACCATTATTTGTCACTGTCATTACAGGAGTAGCTTACCGACTTGGTAGAAATTGGTTTGGTTTATCCAGAGACCAGGCACATATTTTAATGGTAATTCACGAAGCCGAATATCTTGGAGAAGACATTAAACCTTTTTATGTACTCCTAAATGGTATCGGATTGATCTGGATGTTAGTAACAGGTATTATTATGAGTGGCTTATTTAATAAAAAGAAACCCAAGCAAAATACAGAATCAAATACAACTACAGTAGAATCATAGAATTACAGCAGTTTTCGAGTTAATAAGGTACAAAGTTTTATGCTTTTAGGGAACAGCGGTGCGACCCCGCGTCGGCGACAGACGCAAGCTGTCAGATCCCACGTCGGCGTCAGACATAAGGGAATGCTGACCAAGAGAGGGAATGTGCACTCTTGTGAGGGAATAGGGAATAGGGAACAACAAACAAATGAATAAAAATTATAGATTAGTCTTAAACTGTACCTCACGATCCTGAAATTTGCAGTATTAAAAATTCTGAGTAGATCGGGACTTACGCAAAATAGAAATTATACACCATCTGTAGGGGCGTTACGAAGTATGCGAAGCAAACGGCCGAAAGCTGGCGCATAACTATCGTTAACGCCCCTAGTATATGTGGTGGTTATGCGTAAGTCTTGTAGATATCATCAAAAAAAGCTAGTGCAAAAAGGCAGAAGGCTTTAGTTATCTAGAATAGCTTTAGTTATCTAGGATAGCTTTAGTTATCTAGGATAGCAGAAGGCAGAAGGGAAGAAAGGTTATTGTACAAGCTTTTGAACCTTTTTTAACTGGTTAGTTATTTCCGCCATCCTGCACTAGTAAACCAATAATTTCATAATATTTTAGTCAAAAAAAAGTCTCAATCTACCAATTCCAAGTAGAGTTTAAATATTCTCAATTTATCTTGTCTCAGTCAAGGCATCAATTTGACATTTGACTTTAGTTCTACCTAGACTTTAAGATGTCATAGATAATATTTAAAAAGCGTTTCGGTACAGAAAATGCTGATAGCTAGTTAACAACTTGTCAGAAAACATGAACATTTTTAGTAATATACTCGCAACTCCCGCAAAACCTAAGCCACGTCCTACTGTTAAGAAAAAACAACGTCGAGGAATAGAAATTAAATCTCAACGAGAAATAGAAATTATGCGACAATCCTGTAAAATAGTCGCAACAGTACTCAAAGAAATTTCTCAGATTGTTAAACCAGGAATGACAACTGCTGACCTAGATACATATGCAGAAAAACGCATTCGAGAAATGGGGGCAACGCCAAGTTTTAAAGGTTATCATGGTTTTCCTGGCTCTATTTGTGCTTGCATAAATAACGAAGTTGTCCATGGCATTCCCAATAAGAAAAAAGTTATTCGAGTTGGTGATGTTTTAAAAGTAGATACAGGAGCTTACTATCAAGAATTTCATGGAGACTCTTGTATTACCATTGGCGTAGTTGAAGTTGCTCCTGAAGCAGCCAAACTAATTCGTGTAGCAGAAGAAGCAATGTATAAAGGTATCGAACAAGTCAAAGCTGGTGCTTATCTACTCGATCTTGCAGGAGCTATTCAAGATCATGTAGAAGCAAATGGTTTTCGTGTAGTCGAAGAATTTACAGGTCACGGTGTGGGAAGAAATTTACACGAAGAACCTTCTGTTTTTAACTCTCGAACTAAAAGTTTGCCAAATGTGAAACTCAGAGCAGGTATGACTTTAGCTATTGAACCAATTCTGAATGCTGGTTCTAGATTTACACGAATTTTATCCGATAAATGGACTGCTGTTACTGTTGATAATTCTCTTTCAGCTCAGTTTGAGCATACAGTATTGGTAACAAATACTGGTTATGAAATTTTAACAGATCGCTCCCAAGTTAGCTGTTAGGTATCATGTGATAGATGTGATAGTTTTTTTTCTATCTTAATAATTAGAACTTATAGAACCTATTTGGCATTTTTATTCAAGCTAAATTAGCTTCTGAAGTAGCTAGTATATCGAGCAATTTCTGGCTAGATAGTGGTTGAGTGAGAACTATTTATGCCAATCATGATTAAACCAAGAAAATGTAAGGCTGATATTAGGTAAGGAGAACTTAAATGGGTTCTATAAGTATTTGAGTGGGACTCAAACAATTTCTGGAGATGTAGCAATTAGCTATCGGGTACAAACGTCAATAAATAATCTTACATAAGTAACATTTTAGGGTAGTAGAAGTCAAGATTAAACCCTGCAATTAAGTCAAACTTCATTAAATCTTTAAATATTTTTTTTAGTTAAATTATACTTGAATGTTTATTCTGTAAGACTTTTAACCGCAAATATATGGATGGGAGAAATATGTTGTTTTGATGAAGCTCTGTAAAAACACTTGCACTGACTGGAAAATGTTTGCTATTTTATCCATCAATAAGTAAAGAAATGCTGCAAAAAATTAAATTTGTGCATTTACATTTACTGGATGCTCATAATTTCAGAACTCCAAAATTCTAAATATGAAACATAGTAGATTACTAGCTCTAACAGTTCTAAGTTCGGTTGTATCACTATATGTTAAAGTGCCTGAGGTACGAGCTTTAACTATCAATTTGACTTCGACTTACAATACGCAAGCAGATATTGGTTTTCGGAAAGCTGCTGATTTTTGGGAGAGTCAATTTACAGATGATATCACTGTCAACATCAATGCAGGTTTTGAAGACCTTGGTGAAAATATTTTAGGCGGAGCTCTCTCTACAATGGCTTTTACTAATTATACAAGTGTTTGGAATACACTTTTGAATGACATTACCTCACCTTATGATACTATAGCTGTCAGTAACCTTCCGCCAATTCCAGCCTTTGACTTATTAATTAATCGGACTTCTGATAATCCTAATTTCCCTCCTGATTTTGAGACACCTTATCTTGATAATGATGGGAGTGAGAATAATTCTATAATTCGGATGACCACAGCAAATGCTAAAGCTTTAGGTTTCTTTGTACCTCCAGAAACATTTGGTGATTTTGATGCAGAAATTACTTTCAGCAGTAATTTTGAATACGACTTCGATAACACTGATGGAATTACTTTAGAGACATTTGATTTCGAGGCTATTGCTATTCATGAGATAGGTCATGCACTAGGCTTTATCAGTGGTGTTGATATCTTGGATATTAACAGTCCGCCTGCTGGAGATATGTTGTTTCCTGGAAATGCCTTCACATTTGTCAGTCCTCTAGATTTATACCGCTATTCGGATGAAAGCTTTGCCCAGGGTGCGCTAGATTGGACAGCAGATACCAGGGAAAAGTATTTCTCAATTGATGGTGGTGTTACTAGCGAGGGTACTTTTTCAACTGGTCGGTTTTCTGGTGATGGTCGTCAAGCGAGTCACTAGGAAGATAATTTAGGACTAGGCATTCTAGACCCAACACTTGCTCCTGGAGAGTTGGGAATAGTTACTCGTCTAGATCTTTTAGCCTTTGATGTCATTGGTTGGGACCCAGTAGAAAAGCCTACTAAGGATATTCCAGAGCCATCACCTATTTTGGGAATGCTATTGGCAATTACTGGTAGTGTTCTACTTAAAACTCAAATAAAATCATCGTAAAAATTCGGTAAGCGGAAAACCAGCCATATTTAACTACTGGATAGAAACAACTTGACGAATGGGGTTGCACATTCAAGAATGATAATAGATTTTAAACTGTACATATATTGAGGAAAGAATTATCCAAAAATATCTACTTTCGGATTTCATCATT
>NZ_RCBY01000519.1 GCF_003838195.1 Okeania hirsuta | reverse complement strand
ATCTATGAATTCATCGTAGGCAGGGTATTGAAGCTCAAAGGAGAATTGGGGAAATGGACACTGGGGAAATGGATGCTCAACAACCTGGGCATCATGTTCGTCATAAGCCTTGTCAATTTCCTGTATGCACGCTGGGTTTTCTTTGGATTTATTCAATGGGACCTCTACCCTGCTATGCTCTACGGCACCTTAATGATCGGCATTATTCCCATCACCGTTCTGGGAGCATTTATCGTATGGCAGCAGGAAAGGAAGTTATAGGCATTGCTGAGCATCTGAATCAAAGAGAATCTGTTAAGGTTCCGAGGGCAAATGAAGAAGACAAATTGCTATTTGACATTCCAAGTAGCCAGATTCGCTACATACAGGGATTGCAGAACTATGTAAGCTTAGTTTATGTAGATAATTCAGGTAGCATAAAAAAGAAAACCGAACGAGCAACGCTGAAAAATATCCTCGATCAATTGGAGGGGAGTTCCATTGTCCGTTCGCACAGATCCTTTCTCGTTAACCGTGCCAGCATCCTTTCCGCTTCCGGCAACGCACAAGGCCTCCTCCTAACGCTCAGCGATTGCGATCAGGAGGTTCCGGTTTCCCGCACCTACGTCCCACTTTTCAGAACCCAGCTGGCCTAAACCTCCTATCTCTGATATTCTTTCCCCAAATCTTCGGGAAAACGCGCAATCTTTAAACATATTTTAGCAAAATTGCCTTCTTATTGATATGGAAAAGACTTTGGAAAAAGCCATAAGCGTACACCAGAAAGTAAAGGAGCTGCTCGAACAATTGTGCCAAGGCCTGTATGAGCGAGAAGAAGCCGTTCGGCTGACCTTGTTGAGCGCAGTTGGAAGTATTCGTAGTATTGTTCCTTGAGGCTGGGAATGATGTGCTTGTGAGGGTCGAATTTGTTCTGGAGGTACTGGATAATGTAGGTACGCCTCCGCCTGTCCAGCAGATTCCCAAACTCAATGAAGCGTTTGTATTCCTGTTCCAGCTCTTTTTCAATTTCCTGTACGGCCACTTCGAATCCAGATTATAGGCTAAACATTGGTGTAAGCAAATTGCAGTTTCTCCAGACTCAGTTGAAGCTGCTGCAAATGACTTCTCACTTCCTCAAAATTCTTCTTTACAATCTCAGCAAATTCAGGATCGACAAATAGGTTTTGGTCCAGGGCATCAATCTCTACGGGCTGGTTTTCTTTCATGTTTTCCAGCTGTTGGCTAATGAAAGCGTTGAGCTGTTGAAAGCGCTCGTCCCAGAATTTCTGAACGATGTCGTGGGGTTTTTTACTGAGGTATTCGGTTTTTTCAATTAAGCGGGTTTCCAGTCGGTAGACGATGGTAGCCGAATTGTGGTGAACCTCGATGCTGTTCTCGACTTTTCCTTTGGCGGCCATGATTTTGTTGACCAGGTTTTTTTGTTCGTCAAAAAAATTGGTAACACTTGGTTCATCTATGGAAAGTGTTCGGTATTGATCGATTTTTACCAGGCTGCCCTGAAATTTATTGTCTTGCTTATCCAGTCGAAAGTATTCGTCTTCTACCGGAATGAGCTTCTCTACGGTTCGGGTATTAGGGATGCGGATTTCCTTTTCCACTTCTTGCTGAAACTCCTGTACTTCCTTTTTCAAAGCGGATAAATTGACCGCCATGGTGTAGCCGTGTTTGGCAATTGCGTCTGCCAGAATGTCTCGTATGATCTGTTGATGATCGGGAATGCTCCACAGGCAATGATTCATGAGGAAGCAATCCATGAGGTCTACCTTGTTTCGACCATTCAGGAAAGCTGAGCTACGCATCAGGCGGATCATTTTTTTCCACCTTCTGTCATTGATGATGATGGGACATTATGCTCTTCGATTTTGACCTTTACTACTTGAATAGTATTCAACACTTCCGGACCTACTTCTACTTTATCGATGAGGCTACTCCATTCGTCCAGCTCACGATTGCTGAGTTTTAGTTTCTCTGAAATATCGTCTTCATACACATCCTTCACATCTGTGATCATAGTAAGGAAATTCCCAAACTGCTTGATGTTTCCCATCTCCAGCCTTAGTAAAAAGCGATCCCAAATGGGAGCCAGATTGGCGTTTTTGGGAGGAAGCTCAT
>NZ_RCBY01000518.1 GCF_003838195.1 Okeania hirsuta | reverse complement strand
CAATAACCCTAATGGTAACCCTTTAGAACCTGCCAATATTTCTATTGATGTTTTTAATCCTCCGGAACCAACTCCAGAACCAACTCCAGAACCAACTCCAGAACCAACTCCAGAACCAACTCCAGAACCAACTCCAGAACCAACTCCAGAACCAACTCCAGAACCAACTCCAGAACCAACTCCTATAAATGAAGATCGTTCATGTCCTCCTCCTCCAACTATAGAACTTGTAGATTTACCTATTTTACCCTCTATAGTTATCGACGAAACAAATCTATTTGAAGAGTTATTCTTCGGTACAGAAGCAAGTGAATTGATTAAGATCAGCAACATCAGACAACCTTTTGATGCCTTGGGTGGAAATGACACAGTAGAAGGTGGTGATAGCGATGATATTATTTATGGTGGTGAGGGTGAAGACGTAATTTTTGCTAACCGTGGAGATGATTTTGTTAATGGCAAAGAACAAAAGGATTTTATTAACTCAGGAAAACAAAACGATATAGTTCGTGGTGGTAAGCAAGATGATGTAATCTGGGGTGATATAGGCAACGATCTTGTTCTAGGTGACAAAGATAACGACGTTCTTTGGGGTGGTACCGCTGGTGGTACTGACAAAGACTTTACTGGTAGCGATACTATGAATGGTGGAAGGGGTAATGACTCCCTCAACGGCAACCGTTACAAAGATCTGCTCATGGGTGGTAAGGATAATGATGAAGTCCGTGGTGGAAAAGAATCAGATACTCTTTTCGGACAGGAGGGGAACGATTCACTCATGGGTGAAAATGGTGACGATCAAATTGTTGGTGACCCTAGTTCAAATTTATCAGAAGAGGAAGTAGGAGAAGATTCTGTTTATGGCGGTCGAGGTAACGATGTCATGCAAGGCAGTCGTGGAAACGATGTCATGTACGGTGGTAAACAAGATGATTTCATCTATGGTGGTAAGGATGATGATTCCATGTTTGGCGACCAAGGAGACGATACCTTGTTAGGGGAGGAAGGAGATGACACAATCTATGGTGGCAACAATAGTGTTACTGATCCTGATGTATTAGGAAAGGACTTGATTTCTGGTGGTGCCGGAAATGACTTCCTCAGTGGTAACTATGCTGCAGATACTATCCTTAGTGGTGAAGACAATGATACTTCACGAGGTGGTAAGGGTGATGACTTAATATATGGTCAGCTAGGAGACGACCTCATGTTTGGCGATCAAGATAATGATACTCTCTGTGGCGGTGAAGGTAATGATACTCTCTATGGAGATAACCCCGAACTTGTAGCAGCAGTTGGCACACAAGGCCAGCAAGACGAGTTGTTTGGTGGCACAGGAGACGACCTCATGTTTGGCAATCAAGGTGAGGATCAATTGTTTGGTGAAGATGGTAATGACACAATGTTAGGTGGTGAAGATAACGACAGCTTGTTTGGATCGTCAGGAAATGATTCTCTCCTTGGAGAAGCAGGTGATGACTTCTTGAGTGGTGGGGAAGGTGATGATACTTTCACTGGAGGTAGTGGTGGCGATCGCTTCCTAATCAACCTTAACCAAGGAGCAGATATCATCACCGACTTCGATATCAATCAAGACTTCCTCGTATTAACTGATGGACTGACTACTGATGAACAGAACTTAACAATCAATCCTGTTGGAGACAACATTTCTATTTTCTGGAACGATCAACTTTTAGTTACTCTAGAAAATTTGTCTGCGACCTCAGGGCAAATAGCATCTCGCTTAACTACTCTCAATGATTCCTTTTTCATCTAATAAATGAGAAGAGTCTACAACTTCGCATAATTTGAAGTAGGGGTAAGTTGGCAGTATTAAAATGGTAGTCCTGCTCGCGTAATGGTAAATAGGAATAAGCAATTGGTAATGCGGATATCCTGCCCGCGAAGGGAGCAAGATGCTCCCACTACCGTGTCTGGTATAGCGCTGGGCGCAGGAAACAGGCAATAGGGAACAGCTCATTTGGGGGAATAATATCATGTCCGGATAATCAGTGATAAAAAACCTTTTCCCTTCTAACCTTTTCTTTCCTTCTGCCTCCTGCCTCCTGCCTTCTGCCTTACCTCCTCCAAAGTGTTAAGTATTCAACCGGACATGATAT
>NZ_RCBY01000517.1 GCF_003838195.1 Okeania hirsuta | reverse complement strand
TAATTTTGAACACCGTGTAGACGGTGGGGTATTAAACCCACAAAGAAAATGATAATTGATATATCTAGTGCGATAATTAATTTTATTTTTTATGATTGGAGATGTCTATTAAAAAAGTAATTATAATGTACTTTATCAAAAGATAAATTCGAGCAGATCATTCTATCTAAGATAAGTTAAGTTATCAGAAGTGAAGTATTGATATTGAGTGCTGAAGTTTGCCAGCACTAGGTAACTATTGAAAAAATTCTACAGATTTCTACATTTATAACAAAAATTGGTATTCCTAATACCAGTTTTATATGAGGTTGCATAGAATGATGAAATTCATTAAATATATCTATCTTTATCTAGGCTTACCTGCGGTCAATTCTGCTTGAAATATTATTCTATGCAGCTTCATTTAAATTTGGTATAAAGTAGTTGAAATTGGTTATTTATTGAAGCAATGATACTGCATTTCATCTCGCGCAGTTAGACCCAGACTTAATAAAGCTATTTATTATATGTACCTTGATACAAAAATATATTGATATGTGAAAAATAATCGACTATACTCTAAAAAATTGGAGAATAACATTAGAGCTATCTAGTAATGCATTGACAACTACAACACACCCTTATTTTTTGAGGACGACCAAAAGAAATAAACTACCTAATAGTCCATTTTGTTAGTTTCAATAAGATTCTAAATTGTCACAATCACTTATTTTTCATAATTTGATCATGTACTTAACCCATCAAAATTAATTAAATAGACCATTAGTTTCAAGCTATTCCTTATTATGAAAAATTAAATCAACTTAGACAGAAGTCTGCAATATTTCATGTTCTGTAGGTATATCTATTCTTTGCAACTGTGCTCCTAACTTTTGAAGTTTAACTTCTAGTTTTTCGTAACCTCGGTCTAAGTGTTGTAGACCTTGAAAAGTCGTTTCTCCTTCTGCGGCCAATGCTGCTAATATCAAAGCAGCAGAAGCTCTAAGATCTGTACCAATTACTGGAGCTGCTGAAAGTTTGGACACACCTTCTACAATGGCATGATTTCCTTTCACCCTAATATTAGCACCCATCCTATTTAGCTCTGAAACATGACGCATACGATTCTCAAATACTGTCTCTGTAACAGAACTACTACCAGAACACACACTGAGCAAGGCCATAAAAGGAGCTTGCATATCTGTGGGAAAACCAGGATATGGCTGAGTGTCAATATCAGTAGCAATCAGGTTTTTACTAGGTAGAATGTGTAAACTACCAGGTACTTCTTGTATGATTTTTACTCCTACTGACTGGAGTTTAGAAATAACTGCACTCAAATGTTGAGGAACAACTGGTGAAATAGTTATGTCTGAATTAGTAATTGCACCAGCGATTAAAAATGTCCCAGCTTCTATTATACCTGACAGAATAGAAGCTGGGACATTTTTAATCGCTGGTGAAATAGTTATGTCTGAATTAGTAATTGCACCAGCGATTAAAAATGTCCCAGCTTCTATTCTGTCAGGTATAATAGTGTAATCTACAGAATGTAGCTTGGGGACTCCAGATATAACTATGCTCTTTGTGCCAGCACCAATAATATTAGCTCCCATAGCTATACATAAATTAGCTAGGTCTACTACTTCTGGTTCTTGAGCTGCATTTTCAATGATGGTTTCTCCCTCAGCCAAGGTTGCTGCCATCATTAATGTTTCAGTAGCTCCAACACTAGGGTAGTCAAGATATATTTTTGCCCCTTGTAACTTTTTTTTACTACCAGTAATATAGGCATTCACTACACCATGCTCAATATGAACTTCTGCTCCTAAAGCTTGTAAACCTCGAACATGAAGATCCACAGGTCTAGCACCAATAGCGCATCCACCTGGTAGTGGTACGCGAGCTACTCCAAGTCTGGCCATAATAGGGCCTATAACAAAAAAGCTAGCACGTAACTGTCTAACTAATTCATAAGGAGCTTCGGGAGTATCTAATTTACTCGCATCAACATCTAAAGTATTACCATTCTGTTCTAACTTTGCTCCGAATGCAGATAAAACCTGTCCCATTCTATTAATGTCTACCAGAGAAGGAACTTGTTGTAACCGACAAGTGCCTGAACAAAGCAATGTTCCTGCCATGGCAGCTAAAGCAGAATTT
>NZ_RCBY01000516.1 GCF_003838195.1 Okeania hirsuta | reverse complement strand
TTCCTTCTTCCTTGTTGATGGTTGATGTTAATTCATTTGATATACCAGTCGAAGCAAAGAGTACAGACATATCAAAAGCTTAAAATTCAAACAACGTAATATTTTCCCTTCCTTCTTCCTTCTTCCTTCTTCCTTCTTCCTTATTTATTCTGCTATAACTGAGAAAAAAGTTAAGAATTATCACAGATTATAGATCGGTTTAGAAGTTCAAGTTTAAAATTGCTATACCATATAGCTTTATACTGGCAAATTATATGTGTAATTCTCAAAATATCAATAAAGATTTGAGTGTAGAAGAAGTTTATACTTGTCCTGTATGTTATCATGGCCAGATATCAGCAATGATTTTAATGGATGCTTTTGCTTGTAACTTCTGTAACCATATTTTTACTGCCGATCTGGTAAAGCAATCATTGAAAATAGTAGATAGTTCTTCTAATTTAAGTTGGCGGTGGAATGGTAGAAATTGGAAAGTCGATCATCCTAATGTAGAATTGAACTGGGTAATTAAGTTATTAGCAGTTGCATTTGTAATATTACCAACAACATTAATAGGATTAACGGCTTACTTTTATCCTCCAATACCTGGTACTCCTTTGTGTTGGTTACCAAGAGTTTGGACTGGTTTAACTTTTTTATTTCATTTGCTAATTATCGTTAATATTTTCATTGATTATTATCAGTTTCCAGTCAGGTTATATTTAAAAGCAGTAGGACGATATTTATGGCTTAGGATTTCACCACAAAATTCTTCTACTTGAAAAAGGAAGAACCTAAGTTGGAAAAAGTGGACGGGGATTCAAACCCAAACCAATTGTAAACACTGTGTAGACGGCAGGGTATTAAACCCAAAAGAAAAAGATAAATTTCAAGATTTGGCAGTGCTAAATCAGATACAATTAATGAGCAAGATATGAAGATATAAAAATTCCAGATGAGTTATGAAACTGGATTATCATTTTTTACCATACTAAAAAATCTGTAAAAATTTTCACTTTTCCCTGTTCCCTGAAGTCTTGAATTGTATTTTTACATTTCACGAGATGTAAATAAATAGTATATCAGGCTTCATGTTTAAATTTAAAGATACAGCAGATTGCAATTGACTACTCCCCTGGCTAAAGTCGAGGGGATTCTAAGCAGATACTACGCAACAGGATAAATCCGTGTTGCTCCGTCTATTCTTAGCTGACCAAAGATAAACTCTCTGGGGACAAGTCAAAGTGCCCCTACACAGTTGGCTTAAGTTTAACCTTAGCTTTCTGCTTACTTTTGTGATTATATTTGCAGCCCCATTACAGTCTGCATTAATTAACCAATTATTACTACTTTTATACAAACCACGCTTTATTCTTTTTCCTGACGGTTTCCAATCATTGGGTTTCTCACCATAAATAGGCAGATCGTCACCATCTAAAAATGAAGCGACACTTGTATAACTCTCTTCTGTTTCTATAAATATTATTCCATATTCAGAGCATAACTGAGCTATTCTTTCTTTCAGTCTAGCTGTGGGAATTGGTACAAATTCTGAATTACTTTTTTTTCCTAATTCTATTTGATTTTTCTGACCTTTATTCCAACCAAAAACAATTGTACCAATAGAATTTTCTAAACAATGATTAATCACTATCCTGGCTGCTTTATTAATTCCATCACGGATTTGGCGGTTACGCTTTTCTGTAATGGCAGCTAGTTTATTTGACCAAAATCCAGTCGGTTGATTTTCTTTAATAGTTGATACTTGTTTGTTGTACCAACGATTCATTGATTTAATCTGTTTCCCATCTACAATTAAGCTAGTATTTACATTGGATACACAGGTCAACCAATTATTTAAACCATGGTCAATTCCTAATACATTTTCTTGATTTAATTGAGGTTTAACTATTACTTCTCTTTCATAAACAAATTCCCAATAAAAACATCTGTTTCTCGGTAATATTCTCAGTTCTTTAAGAGATAAAAATTCAAGATTACTTGGCATAGGAATATAAAAGCAATCTAGACCAAACCAGCGCTTACAGGTATTACCTAGTGGTATTCTAATTTGATTATCTTTAAGTTTTAATGCTTGTTTGGGATAGCTAACTGTAGCCATTCCCCCTTTTTTTCTATAGTTAGGAATCCTTGGTCTGTGTTCGA
>NZ_RCBY01000515.1 GCF_003838195.1 Okeania hirsuta | reverse complement strand
ATTGGGCACCTGATTATGTTTGGTGAAGAGGAAATGGAAATCGACTGGATTCCCAAGCATACCTTGATTCATTTCTCCCGACACGTTGCCTTCGAATTGGAAAGGGCCATTTATGAAGCCAAGCAGGCCAAAAGTCTGGCAAGGTTCCAAACCCTGGCAAAAAGTGCTCCGATGGGAATTGTCCTGGCGGATCCAAAAGGAAACATTCAATTCGCCAATCCTGCATTTTCAGATATCATCGGCTATGAAGTAAAAGAAATAATTGACAAGTCTTTCAAGGATTTTACCCTGGAAGAAGATATAGATTCAAACATTGGTGACCTCAGGCAAGTAGCAGAGGGTGAGAAGGGATTTATCAGTATTACCAAAAGATACCGACATAAGAAGGGAAATGTAATTTGGGCGAAAGTTACCATTTCGAGCATGCTGCCGAAAGGAAGCAAGCAACCGGAAGTAATTGCGATCATTGAGGACATAACCGATAAAGTACATCGCGAACAGGAAGTAAATCGCATTAACGCTGCTTATGAACAGCAAAGGCTGCTCATGGTGGCGGGGAAAAAGTTGCCAACAGTTCTTCATGGATTTACGATTATACCCAAAGGAGACTCATACCGTCGCCGGTTTGGCTGAGCTCTACGATCTGGATCCTTCTGTGGGAACTGAAGAGGAGGTATTACAACAAATTATGCAAAAGTATCCAAAGAGGATTTGGATACGGTTCGTAAACTGGCGAAGGATTGCATGGTAAAAGAAGAATCCTCAACCTATGACTATCGCTTACGCCTGGCCGATGGAAGCATTCGATGGTTACGCAGTACCTTTACGAACTGGAAGGAGGAAAGCAGTTGATGGGTACTACCATGGATGTGACCCAGGAAAAGAATACCCTGAATGAACTCATCAAGACACAAGATGAGCTGGAACAGTGGATTTATTCTGTGACCATGACCTCAGAACCCCTCTCGGTCATATCGAAGGCTTTAGTGAGTGGTTGATGGAAGAAGCAAAATACAAGCTTTCTGCTGACGGGATTTCTTACCTTAATGGCATTATATCTGCTTCGGAAAGAATTGACCTCATGACTCGAGATCTTCTGGAGTATGCATGGACCCGTAAAGTAAGCCTTCATAAAGATTGGGTAGATCTGAATGAGGTGCTGGTGGAATCAAAAAACAGCCTGGCTTCATCCAGAAATTTCCCGCGCATTCAATGGGAGATTGAAGATTTGCCCAAAGTTTATGCAGATCGATCCATGATGTATAGCATGATGGATAATTTGCTCTCGAATGCTTTAAAATACAGCCAGGATGCAACACCACCTATTATCAAGATATGGGCTGAAACGGAACCCAACAAGGTCTTCATTCACTTTCAAGATAATGGGGTTGGTTTTGACATGAAAGAAGCCGACAGATTATTCAATTTCTTCGAACGTCTGCATCATGGAAAAAAATACAAAGGATCGGGAGTAGGTCTGGCCAATGTTCAACAAATACTCCTCAGACATAAAGGAAACATCAGTGCAAAAGGAGAACCGGTAAAGGAGCAGTATTTACCATCTACCTACCCTTGGATCATGCCAAATGATACAATATTTGCAGATGTCCCTGCACGCTTAGATTCAGGGCTTCCTCATCTATGATTTCCAGTTGATCCGAATAGCCCAGCTTTGAGAGAGCTTCTTTGTATAATTTCTGAATGACTCCTTCTCCACTCAAAAAAATCGTTCAGGTTTCAAAATTTCTAATTCCCGAAGTTCATACCCTATGATGAGGCCACTTAAATAATAATAATTGGCGGCTTGCTTAATTTATCAAACAACTCATGGGTCCGAACCCTGAACAGGCGATTCAGCAAATTTCCTGCTGTTCCCTCTTTTACTCCATGCCTGAAAGCAAGATAATCATGATTCTCCTTTGGCAATTCTATAGAATGGCTGAGGATGGAATGCTTACTGATAAGTTCAAAAAGCTCTCCCGTCATATAGGTCTTAAAATCCAGTAATTCATGCTCGCCGGTTAGCATGTGCTTTGAATGAGTACCTGGCATGAGAATCAGGCTATGGTTGATATCTCGTACCCTTGAAAGGCCAATCAATTGCGTTTCTTCTCCCCTCATCACATCGCCTTCTTTCTTCAAGCCCGATACCAGCAAGAGGTTGTAAGGGAAATATTCTTCTGCG
>NZ_RCBY01000514.1 GCF_003838195.1 Okeania hirsuta | reverse complement strand
TTCGAAGGCTTTCGGGATAGCAGAAAAATCGTAGACTCGATCTATTACAACTTGGATCGCTTTCTCGGTGACCAAGTTCAATACAAAATCTAGGTCCGCAGTCACTGTTTCGGCATCCATAGTGAGGAAATGCTTCGAACTAGTCCTGGAAAACCAAGCCCCTTTTAGCAGGAAGTCAAACAGGTTTTTGAAATTAGAATATCCCACCATCACGCATCTGCCGGTAGGTCTTAGCGCCTGATTGAGTTCCTGAATAGTACGATTACCGATTAAATCGACTATGAGGTCAAATGGCTCCCTTCCACTAAAATCTTCTAGCTCGTAGTCAATTACTTCCTCCGCTCCCAGGGACCTAACGAGCCCTTCATTTTTACCACTACACACCGCTGTCACCGCTGCACCAAATTGCTTAGCCAACTGCACCGCAAAAGTACCGATGCCTCCAGATGCTCCATTGATCAAGACCCTTTGGCCGGTCTGAAGCTGCCCCTTGTCCCGCAAAGCGATCAAGGCTGTGGTAGCTGCCAGCGGAATGGCCGCCGCCTCTTCAAAGGAGACAGCCTCAGGAATCAGCGCTGTTCTACCTTCCGCCAGACAAGCATATTCCGCTAGCCCAACCGAAAAGTTCCTTCCCATCACCCGGTCTCCCATTTTGAATGAACGCACCTTCCCTCCTACCGCTACTACCACACCAGCTACATCGGCTCCTAGAATAGGCTGCTTTGGAGCCCACAAGCCATTCGACAATCTAAGCATCCAAATACTCGCCCGAAGTCGGTGCCACTCTGCAGGGTTTAAGGACCAAGCATTCACTTTGATTAGCACTTCATTTTCCTTGGGCAGGGGTTTGGGATAATCTTCTAGGCGAAGTACATCCGCTGGTGCACCGTATTTTCTATATACAAAAGCTTTCATGCTTGTAACTGTCTAATGCATTGAATGATTTAAATAGTAGCCTTAGGATAAAGGCTCCTCTGCAGGCCATTTCAGGGCAACATACAGTGCAAACAGCATGGCCAACACCTCTACCGTAGCAAAGAATATATAGGACAAAGGCGTACCAGATGATACAATGGAGGGCACTATGACCCAGAGGATCGACAGCGGTACTGCCACCAGATGTAATAGTCGATTGGTTTTGCGATTCGCGAATCTGGATAAAGGGATCATAATGATCGGGACCTCCATCAGCACAGCAAACAACAATACCACTCCTCCCGACATATTTGTACTTACGTATTCCAATTCAGCCAGGTAGCTTGGTTTCAAAGTATTTAGGATATCCGCAGATCATATTCATCAAACGAACACCCAGTGATGGACGCAAGACTCTCGGTCTTGCCTATTGGCAAAAACTTCTCTAAAAGCATAATTCTTCTTTATAGTGATCAAATGGTCAAGGAATCAATTCTACCGAAGGATAAGACAGGCGTGCCATCATCGTGTCTCAATTTCTAAGGGTCCATAGAACGCAATGAATCCTACGGAATTCGACGATCTTAAAAAAACAGTCATCTACAAACTGGGGGTTCCACCGTAACAAGCCTGCGGTAATAATGACGGCAATTAGGTTAATTGTCGGTGATCTTCCGCTTGAGAATAGGGAAGAGGACCATGGCTATGGAATCTCAAGAACAATGCCTCCACTAGCATTAGATTCAGTACTCCATACCATTGTAGTAGCCGGGAAGCAACATTCAAGGTGAGATTCATGTAAATGATTAATATCTCTAAAAATACATTAAAAGGATGAATAGCACAGTGCTGAAAGTTCAGTTAGGATGAATGAATCCATAACTCAATCTTAGTGATTAATAATTATATCACAAAGTTGGAGTGAATTGGACGACCGTCTTGATCAAAGGCTTATTACTTGACTGTAAAGCTCAAGCGTAAGGAGGAGGAGAAGAACGTACTTCTTCTTAAATGCCCGAGGACAAATGTCAGGCTTTCGAAACCCAAATCATAACCAATATGGCAATGGTATCATCAGAGAATGCGCATGATTCAGCTACTTTCTCCAGTCGTTTTTCGAGGACATATTTACCAGGTGAGGTCTCGTAGATTTCTTTGAACTTGCGTTTAAAGGTAGAAAGGCTGTGGTTGGTTAATTGCGCAAGATTCTCGATTGATGCCGCGCTGAGCATGTGAGCATCCACTAACTCTTTAAAGGTAAAGGTCCTTTC
>NZ_RCBY01000513.1 GCF_003838195.1 Okeania hirsuta | reverse complement strand
TCTACGGCTATGACATAGATGTGATGGGAATTGTGAGCAATCAGGTCTATGTTCGATGGTTTGAGGACCTCAGGACAGAGTTTCTGGCTCGCTACTGGCCTTATGAACAAATGCTGGAGGATAATATATCTCCGGTTCTGGCCCGCACAGAAGTCGATTATAAGTACCCTTTAAAAATCGGAGAGCAAATCACAGGGAAATTATGGGTAGACTCATTCAGTCGGGCCAAATGGGTTATGAGCTTTGAAATTTCTTCAGCAGATCGAGTCTTTTGTGTAGGAAAGCAAATGGGCTATGTGGTAGATTTAAGTCGAAAGAGACCTGTGCCTATGCCGGAGGGACTAATGGAAAAATATGAGTCAGCGAAAGCTGATTTATTATAAGCTAAACTCCTTGCCAATGAATCTCACCCAATTACTCGATAAGCTTGATCTTCAGGAGGAGGAAATGAAAATTCTCATCCAAGACCTGAATGCTGATCAACTCAATTATGAACCCCTTTCAGGCAAATGTCCATTCGATTGCACCTGGCTCATCTGGGGCGGTATCACGAAGTCTTTCTTTTGCGTCTCAGGCAGATTATGAAAGATGAAATGCCCATGTTTGAGCGTTATAAATCGGAATGGGATGCTGGTTTTGCTGATTGGATGCCGATGAGTGTATCTGAGATATGGAACAAAATGAAGGTTATCCGTAGACAGATTAAAAATCATCTGGATGATTTGTCAGAAATTGAGCTGAGCAGGAAAGGGAATCATCCCCGATTGGGAGCCATGGACGTAATTGCCTGGTTTGAATTTTTTACTTTGCATGAAAGCCATCACATATACTCCATTTTTCGCATGGTGAAAATGCGGATTTGGGAAAAATATAAAAAGCTAAATGATCCTTTCTTATGGATGAAGCATTTCCGGGTTTAGAAAATATAAATAACCCAAAGTTTTATGGATCAAGCGTCTCGCCTGGTTCATGGATGCAAATTTTAAAATCCCTTTTACCAACATTCGATTTGGACTGGATCCTTTACTGAGTTTGATACCCGGTGTGGGACAAATCGGCACCTACCTGGTTTCTGCTTTTCTCGTGTGGCAGATGCAAAGAAATGGGGCCAGTGGAAAGGTTTACCTTAAGATGATCGGCAATATTTTACTCGACGTGATCATCAGCTTTATCCCTGTATTGGGAACCATCTTCGACATCGGGTACAAGGCCAATAACAGAAATGTCAATCTTTTGATTGAACATTATGAAGAGGGAGAACATACAGGCAGCGGAAAAGGCATGTTGCTGGGACTTTTTTTTATCACAATGGGCGTGATTTTTGGCCTGATTTATGGCGTCTACAAGCTATTCGATTTATTCTTTGAGTATTTAGGCACATTATAGGCATCAAAATCTGATTTCCTCTTACTTATCCTTGACAATCAGGGATTGACAACCTATTTTTGCCCACTAATTCGCAAACCCACCAAATTTCGGCGTATATGGCAATGAAACTTTCCGCTTTCAACTTTGAGATTCCTGAAGAACTCACAGCACAATATCCTCACGAACCCAGAGATGAAAGCCGCCTGCTGGTCGCTCATAAAGATACTGGTAAAATAGAGCATAAAATCTTCAAAGACATCCTTGAATATTTTGACGAAGGAGATGTAGCAGTATATTTAATGACACCAAAGTTTTTCCTGCAAGACTATTTGGAAAGAAGGAAAAAACCGGAGCAAAAATCGAGGTTTTTCTTCTTCGCGAATTGAATCCAAGCAAAAACTATGGGACGTTTTGGTTGAACCTGCAAGAAAAATCCGTGTAGGAAACAAACTTTTCTTTGGCGAAAATGACCTCGTAGCAGAGGTCGTTGATAATACAACTTCAAGAGGCAGGACGATTCGTTTTCTTTTTGACGGAGAAAATGAAGAGTTGCATCAATTGATTGATAAATTGGGTAAGACTCCCATCCCTCCCTACATCGATCGTGAGGTGGAGGATTCTGATCGCGAAGCTTACCAAACGGTATTTGCTACCAATGTGGGCGCAGTTGCGGCTCCTACAGCTGGACTTCACTTTACCCGTGAACTTCTTAAGCGTTTCGAATTGAAAGGCATCGAGGAAGCTCGTCTTACTTTGCATGTGGGAATTGGAGCTTTCAATCCTGTTGAAGTAGAAGATCTTTCCAAGCACAGAATGGA
>NZ_RCBY01000512.1 GCF_003838195.1 Okeania hirsuta | reverse complement strand
GGGGAAAGCAGGACTCAGATTGACTGCTCCCGAGGGTACATTAGAAGGAAAATTGCCATTGAGGAATTTACCAATTGATGAAAGCAATCCTTCCATTACCAAAAGGCTGGAAACCCGCTTTACCGTCATGACCGCTACGGGCGAGATTTACGGACTTACCTACAAATGGCGAGCGGACAATTCTGACGCAGATCTTTTGAGCAGCAGCCTGGATGAAAAATATAACGATTACGACTCCTACAGGGACTCGTATGCAGACCTGGCATTATCCCAGCAGATCAGAATGCCTGACGTGTCACAATTGATGCGGTCGCGGAAACACTTGGATTGCGTACCCGTTACCTCAACAATACTATTACCTATCCCAGCACAGGCATAAATGCCAAATCAGCTGGTAACTTTTAGTGCACTGGGAATTATTCCGGAGAGTATTACGGATGCCGATATTCCTAATCTGCCTAGCAATGCAAGTCAGAATGATCCTAATGCTGATCTCGAGACGAGGGCTCGTTCCTATCTCGATTTGAATTGCGGTTACTGCCATAGACCCGGAACAGGAAACAGAGCTGTATTCGATGCAAGAATCAATACACCCCTTTACCTTTCCAATCTCTTTACGGATGAATTGACCAAAGTCTGGGCATACCCGGAGAGCATGTGATCAAGGCGGGCGATGTAAGTCGTTCGGTATTGTACCAAAGATTGCACAGCAATGATCCCGCGATAATGATGCCTCCACTTGCCAAAGGAGAAATCGACGAGGCAGGTTCTGCACTGATAGCTGAATGGATTGGAAACCTGGATTCCAGAAACAACTGAAAATTGCGAGCCGACCAATGTCGCCCTTCACAAATCAGCCACGCAATCTTCGACCTATCCTTCTGCCAGTTACAATTTTCGATGCTGGCAATGCCATCGATGGAAATAATAATGGAGATGATGCCGACAACACCATCACCCACACCAACAATGAGGCGAATGCCTGGTGGGAAGTAGATTTAGGCCTCAGTCTATACGCTTAGCGGCATCAATCTTTGGATCGAACCGATTGCTGCGCCACTCGCCTTTCCAATTTCTACGTAATAAGTTCTCCGGTACCTTTCACTTCTCAAAACCTGAATGCAACACTTAATCAGCCAGGTGTAAGTACTGCATTATTTTAGCGGAACAGCAGGCAGAGAAACCTTCATCGACATCAATGCAGATGCCCGATATGTAAGGGTCCAGCTAGCAGGAACAGGTATCCTTACGATAGCCGAAGCAGAAATCATGGGATGTGCGGTCCAGGGCAATGGCTTGACCGGAAACTACTATGACAATAATGATTTCACCAATCCGGTATTTGAACGAGAAGATCCGGTCATTGATTTCAATTGGGGAACAAGGCTCTCCCGCCACCAATATGGGTCCCAATGATTTCAGCATCCGCTGGAGCGGATTCGTAGACATTCCCACAACAGGAACCTACACCTTTACCACCAATACCGATGATGGATTGAGGCTGTGGGTAAACGGAAAAATGATTCTGGATTTCTGGGTACCTCAAGCACCTACTGAAAGAGCTGCTAGCATAGATTTGACAGGAGGTGAACGGGTAGCCATTGAAATGGATTATTACGAATTAGGCGGAGGAGCTGTAGCACAATTGCTCTGGGAAGGGCCCTGGCATTGCGAAACAGATCATACCGAATGCAAACCTTTTTCCCTGCCAATAAACCCGCCTGCGACAATTTGAGTAATCTGGCTTTAGGGAAAACAAGTCACAATCTTCCCTCTTTTCGACCAATACCGCAATTTGGCTACGGATGGAAATGCCAATACCTTTAACCATAACGCAAAGCGAAAGTAATGCCTGGTGGCAGATCGATTTGGGTTCGGTTCAAAATATCGACACCATCAACATCCTCAATCGAACTGATTGTTGCCAGGGGAGACTCAATGACTATCACGTCCTGGTTTCAGATGAGGCCTTTGCATCTACAGACCTGGCTGGCAGCATAGCCCAAAGTGGAGTCAGTGATTTTCATGATCCTACACATTCTACCGGTACAAGAAGAATTCCGGTTAAGAGAAGCGGAAGATACATTCGGGTTCAACTGAGTGGGACGAATTACCTCCACCTGGGAGAAGTAGAGATTATGGGTTGTGCCGTGGATCAGGCTCCTGACCTCAATTGTCCACCTATTGATTTTACAGCTTATA
>NZ_RCBY01000511.1 GCF_003838195.1 Okeania hirsuta | reverse complement strand
CAGTGATTAAATTCACTGGAGATAGAGCGGTATTATCCTGTTTGATTAGCGTAATTATTACGCTAACTGTTAGTTACTTTTTGTCCAAAGTCCAATGATAACTAAAAAGGGTTAGGGGTGGGTTGTCTCTTGTCTACTGATAACTGATAACTGATAACTGAAAAAGGGGGAGGGTTTAGTTACGCAAAGAAACCCGGTTTCTTCAAGAAACCGGGTTTCTGGGTTCGCCGATCGCTGATAACTGATAACTGAAAAGTGCCAGGTACCATAAAAGAAAAAAAAGAGAAAGGTAAACTCCCCTCTCTTCTTCTTTCTAGCTTTTATTCTTCCTAGCATTGCTACCTAGCATTAAACCGCCTAGTGCGGTCAAACCAAAAATTAGAGAGGGTTCGGGAGTTGACACCTCCTCTCCTGCACCATCTCCCGCTTCCGCCACCGACCACACAGCCCACATGAAATCGTTCTCATTCACATAATCTCCAAGTTCCCCCACCGACCACACAGCCCACATGAAATCGTTCTCATTCACATAATCTCCAAGTTCCCCCACACTTACAAGATCATCCAATTCTAATTTCCAATTACCCTCAAGAAAGAAGCTTCTTGTCCCTGCAGTCACACCGCCATCCGTCATCAGAAATGGTAGAAAGAAATAGTCTACAGCTACATCAAACACAAACAATCCCTGCTCCCAATCATATTCTGAATCAGATATATAAAGCGACTCAGCGCCTAGTGATTTCTGGATAGAATTAAAAAGCTCAGAAGCTTGATTATCTTCAAAGAAATCAAACTCTTCTAGGGTAACACCATACGCTTGCTCAAAAGTTCCATTTATAAAATCTACGTTAAAAGTATCTTCACCCACAGATAGTCCTTCTATTCGGGTAACATGAACACCATCCTCATCGTACTTTAACGTAAAAGCTCTTGCTTCGCTTGTTGGCGCCAACAGGTTGGCAAAGGAAGCTAGTAGAGCAGCGCCAGCGCCAGTAGCAATTGACTGACCAATTTTCTTCCAATTTTTCATAATGGTATGTTTCTTGTATTTGTTTAAATTTTTTTCATTCTATTCTTCCCCCCCTACTGTCAAGAGCATTTTGCCAACTTCATCAAATTTTCATAACAGTAACATCGTTTTCGTAAATCTTCTGAATCTTATTTATACAAGTAATTTTTCATTTTTCCGGATTAAGTAACTATTTTCAACACCCGCGAACATTCCTCCTTCCATAAATCTCTGGCATAAAACGCTCAACCGTTTATCTATCAATGCTTTTTGTAAGTTTGTCAGCCTTTAATTTTCATCGTACCTGGCCTAAGTTTGATTGGGGTAAATTTTTGAATCAATAAAATATTTTCATAGAACATTGATTGTGTATTTATAAAGGTATTGGGAACGATCGCGCTTTGCCAGACTTTATGTATAGTGCCTTTGCATAATTTATGTGTATTAGAAGTTGGGAGCGATCGCTACTCCCAGCAGCCAATACTATTGATAAATTTGCCGTAATTGCTCGATAATTTCCACAGTTTTGACAGAGGTGAGAATTGTTTATAAAACCTGAATATTTTCAATAGCATTAATCTCTGAAAATATCTCCTTTCCTGATTCACCAAATTTCAATTCTAATCCTAGTTATATTCCAGAAAGTATTCCTCTTTGTTCGCCTCGTTGTTCGCCAATTGCTACTCCCTCTTGTAAAATTTGTTGATACCAAGAAGATTGTTGTAAAACTGCCATATCCCACCTCATTATTTTTTGTACTATTTAGCTATCAGCTTTTAGCAGATCTGGGTTTCCCCTGCAACCCCGCGGCAGGATAGGGGTTGAAATCCCCTTCTCCCACGTTAAAAAATAATCTTGCTGACTGCTGATTACTGAGAGCTGACCGCTTCTTTAATACAAATGTAGCAAAAAATTCTAGTAAATTTTCTAATTCTGAAAGTTGTTCATCCTCCCGCAAAAGTTGCAACGCTTCTCTCACAATTGCTTCTTCTCCTCCACCTTTAAGAATAGGAACAAAAGGCATTAGGGAAATAAACAAAATTTACACTTTTTTTCAGAATATATTGTTTAAGAATCTGACTGATAAATTTGCCGTAATTGCTCGATAGTCTCCATAGTTTTGAGAGAGGCGAGAATTGTTTATCATTTTCTTTGTGGGTTTAATACCCCACCGTCTACACGGTGTTCAAAATT
>NZ_RCBY01000510.1 GCF_003838195.1 Okeania hirsuta | reverse complement strand
GCCGTCTCGGATCAGGAGCATGTGGTACAGACGAATGATGAAGGCTTTTTCCAGATAGAAAGCAGCGGATCTTTTCCCTGGCTCTTCATCAGCATGCCCGAAGGATATGAAGGGAAGTTCTATCATTCTATGAAGGAAGAGCTAAACTTTCCCCTGGAAAAAGAAAAGCAAGAGGATCACTTCTTTTTCATCCATGCTTCAGATATCCACATAGATTCGGCCAATCTGCCCCGCATGGTCCATTTCCGTAAGATGGCCGAAGAATTGAAGCCTGCTTTCATCATTATAACAGGAGATTTGGTCAGAGATGCTTTGCGGGTGGATGAAAAAATAGCCAGCGCTTATTATGAGATGTATGTTGGAGAAATTGAAAAATTTTCCATGCCCGTTTACAGTGGAGTGGGTAATCACGAGATTTTTGGGATAGAGCGTGATAAATCCCTGGTTAGCCAAAAGCATCCTTTATATGGAAAAGGAATGTATCGGCACTTCCTCGGTCCCAATTATTATTCCTTTAATTACGGAGGCTTACATTTTATCTCCATCGATGGAGTAGACTACCAGAATCTCTACTATTTCGGAGGAGTAGATTCCCTTCAGTTAGATTGGTTGGAAAAAGATTTGAGTTTGGTGAACGAAAGCAAAGGCATCATTACTTTTAATCACATTCCTTTTGTTTCTCCCGGCTTCTCCTTCCAGAATTTTGATTCCCACCTCTTTTACGGTCCGGTGCTACTCAAGCAAAAAGGTAAGCTCGAGCATCGACACATTGTCTACAATTACGAAGAGGTAAAAAAGCGGATCGGAGATCGCCCTTTTCCCCTGGCTTTATCCGGTCATTACCATGCGGTACAGGAAGGAAGTATTTTCACCTATCCCACTACTTTCGCCCAAACCTCAGCAATATCCGGACCCGACAGTTTTCCATTTCAGGGGCATATCGTGAAATCGGGCTTCAGCTTGTATGAAGTAAAAGAAGGAAAGATTGTTGGGAGCGAATTTATTCCCCTGAATTTACCCTAGTTTGTGATGATAATGAATTGACGCTTACTTCGCAGAGAGCAAAAAGCCATAATTCTAACTAAGACTTTCCCAATCAGTCAAATTTCTCACGGTAAAACGCTACTTTTTCAGACGCTTTAAAACGATCCATGAGGCGGATTGCCAGGTCTTTCACCTCCTTTGCTTGCCTGTCGTTCCTCTCTTGCACGAATTGCTGATAAAGCATATAGAAACTATCCAAATAGCCAAGGTTCATTTCATCAACTCTGCGATTACTCGTGTCATAGACCAGTGTCATGCGAAGCTCATCTAAGCGAAAATCATCTGAAAACAGTTTTAAATTCCAGCCTCGTAAATCCTGTTTTTGCAGGGAGAACTTCTCCGCCAGACCTGAGGTATAGCAATTCTGTTCATAGCCCGAATACCATTTAGGGGATAGGGTTTTGGAAAGGTAAATCGGTCTATTTCCCGTGTAATTTTCTAATACATGCTTTACGACGTTTTCCCAATTGGTTTCATATTCATTGATATCTACCTTCTCCAGGACAAATGGTTTGATTCCCAAATCACCAAAGATTTTTTTCCGGTACTCATCAAAAAGGAAGAAATCAATGTTCAAGACCAGAACATCTGTCCTTACTCCCAAAGCTTCCTGTAGCATCCAAAGCGGATAGGTATCATTATCATGGGCTGTCAAGAGAATTGCATGTGGCTCTGTGGATTGCAGAAGATTATACCCAAAATTCAGGAGAGCAGGAGAGATTCCACCCTTTTTATGCCAGCGAATATTGGCTTCTTTCCTTAAATCATGATTAAAGGTAGAACTAGCATACGTGATCACATCTCCCAACAATCCTTCAAAATCCGGATTCATATTGTAAGCCTTTAACAAAAATTCGCCGCCCTCAGGAGAAACGCCTCGAGTAGATCCTTCTACAAAATTATAGGTGAAGGTACCCGGGATATGTTCCTTCATCAGGGCTGTAATGTCTTTGCCCAATCGCAAAGCAGGGGATTCATTTACAAAATCCGTTCGCCAGTTGGCGGTCCCCTGCGCATTCCGGCAAGCCCGATAATAATTGTACCAGGCGCTCTCTGAATGTTTATCTTTTTGCACTTCCTCCCACCATAATTCGGCCTGTTTTACATAGTATGCATGGGATTTATTTTCCTTGGCAAAGGAAATCTGGTTTTCAGGCCTTAA
>NZ_RCBY01000051.1 GCF_003838195.1 Okeania hirsuta | reverse complement strand
AACTTCTTCCTTCCAACTTCTTCCTTCCAACTTCTTCCTTCCAACTTCTTCCTTCTTCCTTCTTCCTTCTTCCTTCTTCCTACTTAAAGGTTGAGCAACTAAACCACCAGAAATTGGCTTTTGTAAAATATATAAATCTTGCCCATTTGCCATATTACTTTGAGGAAATCTTTTAATATGTTTGAACATAGAAAATATTTCCTGATAAGCTGCTGGTGTATGTACTGCTGAAACAGTATGTTGACCTTGACCATCTACTTCTCCTTGATGGTCTAGATACAAAAATAATCCCTCTTCTCCAATACTATACATTTCAGCTTGATGAGTATTTCCAGTGCGAAAAATATCATAAACTATCGGAAAAAATTGAGGTCCGTGAAGTGTCATAAATAATATTCCACCAGGGCGTAATACTCGATAAATATCCCAGGCCCAAAGATGTTGTAAATCTAAACGTAGGTGAGTGAATACTGAGACAGCATTAACTAGGTCAAATTGATTATTTTCAAAAGGTAATGGAGGTTGAATATTGTTATGTTTGACTGTAGCAAATTTGATATTTTCTTCACACCATTCAGCACATTCAGGAAAAACATCACAACCAAATAGTTTTTGATTGGGCAAAAGTTCTGGTTTAAATGCCATTAAATAACGTCCTACTCCACAGCCAAAATCTAGAATATTCTCAAATTGATGAAAATCAAATCCTGCTTTTTGCAGATAATTTTTTACTGTATATTTTAGGTCATCAAATGAACTAAGAAAGGCTTTAACACTAGAGTTGCCACTAATTCTGAGTAATAGATGGTTTGGTGGTAATAAGACGATGGAATTAACTGGAGAAATATTAACGACTCGCTCTAAATGGAAATTATTAATAATTTTGACCAAGATAACGTCATCTGGGGATAAATGTTCGCTGTTAATGCTGCATGACCATTGATATTTTTGAATTTTGCTTTCGTATTTTGGCAAACAGCTTTTTACTTTTATTCCATTTACTAAAACAGCTACTTCTTCTACTTTTTCTTCAGGATTAATATCTGCTGCCCATCCTTCTATATAAATGTCTCCTGTAGATGTAACTTCGATACTTCTACAACCACCATCAGGATGACAATAAAAGTTTAATAATTTATCTCTTTGTTCCTCAACTTCTCCCTTTTTAACTTCTCCCTTTCCAACTTCTCCCTTTCCAACTTCTGAATTTTGACTTTTGACTTTTGAATTGATAGCTTCTCCCTTTCCAACTTCTGAATTTCCAACTTTTGACTTTTGACTTTTGACTTTTGAATTGATAAAAACTTCTTCCTTTATTACTTTTGACTTTTGACTTTTGATTTTATAACTTCTTCCTTCTTCCTTCTTCCTTCTTCCTTCTTTATTCCACAGAATATATAGATCGTGGTATCCACAAAGACCTTTTTTAATCCGATGCCATTTTGCTTTTCCCTTAGTTGCTTGGTGAATAATTTTACCTACCCATTTTTCTCCTACATAAGTAACTCCATAATCTTCAGTTTTGAGAAAAAGACTTTCACTTTCTGGAGTAAAGTAAATTTCTTCTGCATCTTTTTCTGTCTCTATAGTCATTAAAGATAAGTCATGGGTACTAAAGATTAATATGCCGTTTTCTGTCAACAAACTATATAACTTTTCTAACCAACCACTGAAAGTCTTTTCTGGAGTATGACTAAAAAATGAACAGGCAAAAATGCAGTCAAATTTTTGATTTAGTTGATAATCTTCAGGATGATTAGTTGACACTATCCCTTCTACTCCAAGTAATTTTTTTTGAAACTCTACTGCTTGAGGATAAATATCAGAAATCCAAATTTTATGAACTGGTATTTCCTGAACTAAAAATCTACTAAAACGCCCATACCCACTCGCAAAATCTAGAAAAGAAGAGATATTTTCAAAGCCATCAAAATGCCATTCTACAATTTTTTTAACTGCATCTAATATTCTTTTACCATTAGAAAAATATCGTAGTAGTGCTTCATCAATCTTTCCTTCAGTATTTTTCAAAGCATAGAGATACATTTCATCTTGTGGATGAATATTTACCTTGATTTCTTCAGGTTTTCTCGTTTGGTCTTGAATAAATGTATCTATAATTAGCTGATTATCTATTTCATTTTTTTCAGGATTCATATTTTTAAATAGGTGTTAGGTTTTAGGAAAAGTAAAAATAAAGAAGGAAGTTATGCTTAAGGAAAAATTGCATGAGGATAATCTTCTACACGCCATTTCGTGTCTTATAACCCCAAACAATTTTAAGCACTCCCTTTGAGTAGAAAATTAGATTTCAAGCTTCCCCTTGTAAAGAGGACAAAAAAAGAAAATTCAGTATTTTAAGCCTTCTGCTTTCCTACGGAATGCTGCGCAAACAGTAGGAGGTACTATTAACTGATAACTGAAATGACTGTGGGGTATTAAACCTGCCATACAAAAGATAATTTTACTGTAATTCAATATGCTTCAGAGGAGACAAAAGTTTATCTGATAGAAAGTGTAAAAATCAACGTTTGTACATCACATATTTGCCCAAAAAATTCTTAACTGAACCGTATTGTACTGTATTAATTTTATAGCAGTCGAAGGAAAGATTAACACAGTTCAAAAGTCTAAAACTCAGACAAAGTAATACTTTTCCTTCTTTATCCTTCCTTCTGCTATACATAAGCATAAGAAGAGTATTTTTTATTTAACTTAATAGCAGTTTTCACAAAGGTAGACTACAGAACTTCTGCCTTCTACCTTTAAGCCAAAATATCTGCTTTTTATGTTAATGGAAACTGCTATAATTTACGGCTGTAATTAAAAGTATTTACCGAATAATTAAGGTAAAATGCCTCTCCTTTAAAGGAGAAACAAGCGATCGTTAGCGCAGCTTCCCGTAGGGTGGGATGGCGATCTTCGGAGCGGGTCTGCAAGAACGGGTCTCCTCGCCATATCCAATGGATCAAGAGAGAAAAAATTTTCCTTTTATTCAATCCTGTTCCTTTTAGGGAGAGGTAATTATCAATTATCAATTATCAATTATTGAAATCTACTTTAAAATTAATTTTATTTCTTTCTCCTTCAATAGCTACAATAAAATTTTTCCCACAACTATTTAGCATTAATATACTTGTATTCCTGCTCACTCCAAACTCCTTTGCCTTGCTCTATAGATAGAAACTCTACCTAATACCATTTTGAAAAAAGAATGTTACGAATAATCAGCGTGATTAAAAGACTTTAAAGGAGATGTCTCTTTGACATAAAAGAGAATTTCCTAGCTCAAAACTGGTATTGAAGCCATTTCTATATGACTCCTGACTCCTAAGAAATATCCTAGCTATTTGTAGCAAAAATTTATCAATTTGGTATAACTCCTTTTCTTCTCAGTTATATAGGATTTCTCAGTAAGCGTGAGGTACACTTTTATCTTTACTTCACTATTGCCTTTTGCCTGTTGCCTGTTGCCTAAAACAAACGAATTTTGTACCTTACCAGCATGGTAATTGCTATATAAATGTCATATTTCTAATCTTTAAACTAGGTTCTATTAAAAAGTCAACTACTCCCGTACCACATGAATCACTACAATGCTGCACTCTAAACATAGCAATATCAATACAACGAGATAAATAAGTTAGATGGTCGCCTGCCATACCAACAACTCCAGCATTTAAAAAATATACCCCAGGATTTAGCAAACATTTAAACTTAAATTTAACTATAACTTTCTGCTGTGCTTCTACATATTCTACTGATTTAGTATAACCGTGTAATGATGCTCCACCTAAGTCAAATCCACTCAGAGTTTTAATCAACATTCCAAACCTAACTTTAGATGTAGAGTTAATAAATTTTACTGTATATGTATAGTAATATTCTCGACGATTAATTAAATGATTTACCCTCTTACCATCCAAAGTAATAATATGAGGGTCAATAATTTCCGACCCTTTATTAGGATAATGTATCGTATTTGAAGGTATCATTTCCGGGTCATAAATTTCTTCATATTCTGTTGATTCTGAAATTTTATTTTCACTACTTTGTTCTGATTGAGATGATTGTTCATCTGTTTCTTCATCATCCAAGAAATCCTTAACTGTTAAATTAGGAATCTGACGAATTTCTTCCCTAATTGATGGAATTTTATCAGGAAAAGCATAAATTAATTTCTGATATTTAGATACCACATATTTAGGAGCATGATAAAGCAACATTTCACCATGATCCATCAAAATTGCTGAATCACAAAGTTGTACAACTGTTGAAGCAGCATGAGATACAAATAAAATTGTTCCACCCCTTTCTTGAATGTCTTGAATACGAGCAAAACACTTTCTCTGAAATGCTTCATCTCCCACCGAAAGTGCCTCATCAACTACTAGGATATCTGGGTCAACACTTGTCGCCACAGCAAATCCCAACCTAATAAACATTCCACTAGAATAAGTCTTTACAGGCTCGTCAATAAAATCTCCAATATCGGCAAAACTAGCAATTTTATCAAATTTTTCTTCTATTTCTGATAGTTTTAATCCTAATAATTGACCGTTAAAAAAAACATTTTGCCTACCTGTAAACTCTGGATTAAATCCACTCCCAAGTTCCAACAGTGCAGAAACTCTACCTTGAACTTTTACCGTACCAGTTGTCGGTGTAAGAGTACCAACAATTATTTGTAGAAGAGTACTTTTTCCCGAACCATTCCGCCCCACAATTCCTAAAGTATGCCCTCTTTCTATTTCTATATTTATATTTTGCACTGCCCAAAATTCATCAGCACGACTTTTTCCTGGGAATAGAATTTCTTTTAAACGGTCTACCGGATGCCGATATCGTTTAAAGCATTTAGAAACATTTTGCAGTGAAATTACAGTTTCAGCCATGAATTTTCTGGGAAATATTAATCTTTATTGATAAATGTTTGCTACAAATACCTAAGGTATTTCTTAGGAGTCAGGAGTCAGGAGTTGGGAGTTGGGAGTTGGGAGTTGGGAGTTGGGAGCTAGGATTCGTATGGGAATGGTTTTAATACCAGTTTTTAGTTATATATTCTCTTTTTTCTCAAAAGAACATCTCCTGTAAAATATTTTAATCTTACTTATTATTGCTAAAATTATTTTTTCAAAATTATCTAACACGAATTACCATGCATTAATGCTAAACTTAGGTAACACTTCAATTATTAAGTAATTGACACTAACTTAATAACTTTTTTGATAATTAGCACCCTAGAAAAGCATTAATTATTATTATTTTTACCGAAGAATTAATAATTAAATAATTAAATAATTCAGGTTTAAAGCTTCCCCTTTAAAGGGGAAAAAAATAAATTTTTTCCTTTTAGTCAATCCTCTTCCTTTTAGGGAGAGGTAATTATCCATTATCCATTAATGAATTCTCCCCCACTCCCTCATTCCCCTACTCCCCTGCTCAAGACATAGATAGATGAAGTTATTTTTATTTATAAAACATCTGCAAAAGCAGGACGTAATTTCATGTACACCCACAAGCCCAAATAAAATATTAATATAGATATCAAAGCAGCAATTCCTAACTCTCCCCAGTGTTTAATTTCTCCTACTAAAACCAGGTCTCGATATACTTCAGCGATCGCTGTTAAAGGATTACACCAAAATACCCATATTCGCCAATTTTCAGGAATTACAGATGCCGGATATACTATTGGCGTAACGTAAAACCAAAGATTTAAAATTACTCCTAAAGTCTGAGGAATATCCCGTAAAAATACTGTTAATCCTGCGGTAAAATAACTTAAACCTGCCGTTAATAAAAGCTGCGGTAAAAATACTATTGGTAATAGCCATAATGTTTGATGCAGTACCCCAGATGATATACATACCATTCCTGTTAAAACTATTAATCCAAATGTACTTTCTATAAAAGTTGAAAAAACCGGAACTAAAGGTAGTAAACTAAGGGGAAATACTACTTTTTTGACTAAGTTGGGCTGTCCAATCACAGATCCAGAAGCTTGAGTTAATCCATTAGTAAAAGCTAGCCAAGGAATTAACCCAGCAAATAACCATAATCCAAATGTCACCTTACTATCTTCAGGTAGCCCTTCTAGGTTAAGCTTGACTTTAAGAATAATTGAGAATACATAAGTATAAATTAAAAGTTGGGATAGTTGGTTAAGTAATGGCCATAAATTACCCAGAATTGAGCCCTTATATCTAGCTTCTAAATCTCTTCGTACTAATGTTAATAGTAGGTTCAGATTTACCAACCAATAAGTATTTACCACGGTTAGCCACCTACTAACCCTGCTAGTTTCGCGGACAATTCCTTTCATAGTCCTACTATTTTCCGTTTTTTCCTCTACACCACACTCAAGCAAAATTGCCCATATTAAGTGTATATAATCTACTGTTTCCATCTACTACACAATCAGCAGTTTCATCACTTTTTGCTAGTAGACGGCTACAGTTTTTGAGATTATATCAGGGGATTGCTCAAAATACTCTCTACAAATTAAAGTTATTACAAGATATATGTGGTATATTTAAACATTTAAGCTAATCAAAAACTTAAGAAAGTAATGGTTCAATTGCTTGCTGAATGACCTTTAACTGTTCATCATCGTAGCCCCAACGTTCTAGAAACTGCTTGTAATTTCCCTGGCCAGTAGTTGTACTTTGATATAACTCCTCAATCTCACCTTTTAAGCTGGGAATATCCACGCTTTTAATTAGTCTTGTGGTTCGCGATCGCACTGTTTCTGATTGGGAGGCTGTCTCCTGGTCTTGATTTCTTTGATGATGGACTACCATTGCCGAACACATGGCCAAATTTTTGACTAATAATTCTGTCACTGTTTCTGGAGATGATTCCAGCGCTCTAAATATTGATGGTGAGGGATTATCTGCTAAAGGTCTAGAGTCTGTAAGATAACTAACGAAAAATCCTCTAGCACCATTTTTACTCTTGACTAAATCTCCAATTAATGACCCTATTTTATCTTCCGATAACTGGCCTGTTTCTATCTCAGACATTATTTCTTGAGTTAAGGCGATCGCTTCTTCAAATGTTAAATTTTCCGGTACAGATAATGATGTTGTCATAGGAAAGGACAATTAATTAAATCAACTCTTTGTATCATAATAGGGATGTTAGAACTCATTTCCCAGTTATGGCCATAATATCTTCCAAAAAACAATCTCCACAACCAGAAAGGCCAGATAAAAACATTTTCTTAGCCTCAGAAAGTAAAAGTTCATATAAAACCAAAAAATCAAAATCCAAAAGTGAAACAGACGAAATAGAAGCTTTATTAGAAGCACAGACAACTGCAGAAGACAAAAATAATAGTAACAACGAAGAAAAAATTCGACCCCAAAAGTTAGCAGAATATATCGGACAAAAAGACCTGAAAGAAGTATTAAATATTGCGATTTCGGCGGCTAAATCGAGGAAAGAACCTTTAGACCATCTGCTACTTTATGGCCCTCCAGGGTTAGGGAAAACTACCATGTCTCTAATATTGGCAGCAGAAATGGAAGTTAACTGTAAAATTACTACCGCCCCTGCCATTGAAAAACCGAGAGATATAGTAGGTTTGCTAGTAGGTTTACAAAAAGGGGATGTTCTCTTTATAGATGAAATTCATCGCCTTTCCAAAATGACAGAAGAAATTCTATATCCAGCGATGGAAGATTTTCGGTTAGATATTACAGTGGGTCAAGGTAAAACTGCTAAGACTCGGAGTATTCCTCTCAAACCTTTTACTTTAGTCGGAGCAACTACCAGGGTAGGGTCTCTAACTTCCCCCCTGCGCGATCGCTTCGGAATTATCCAGAGGTTACGTTTTTATGAGGTTGATGAACTGAGTCTAATTATTCTCCGAGCAGCAAAACTTTTAAATACAGCTATTACAGAAGATGGTGCTGAAGAAGTTGCCCGTCGCTCCCGGGGTACGCCTCGAATTGCTAATCGTTTACTTCGACGGGTGAGAGATTATTCGGAAGTGAAAAAGTTGACTCCTGTAAATGCTGAGGTAGCAAGTGAAGCGTTAGAGTTGTTTAATGTTGACCCTCTAGGTTTAGATTGGACAGACCGTAATTTATTGAGGACGATGATTGAAAATTATAATGGTGGGCCTGCTGGTTTAGAGACAATGGCAGCAGCGACAGGAGAGGATGCTCAAACTATTGAGGAGGTTTATGAGCCATATTTGATGCAAATTGGGTTTATGCAGCGTACTCCTCGTGGTCGGGTTGTGACTTCTGCAGCTTGGAGACATTTGGGTTTTACTCCGCCGGATGAGCAGTTGAGTTTGAAGTTGTGAAATAAAAGTCAAGCATAGAGTGTGATTAATTTTGTCCAGTTACTCACTTTAGAAAAACTTTTCCGTTTGTCATGCTACGCAAACAGAAATTGTCTTGCAGATAAAATCTATCAAGTACTACCAAAATTGACGTTCTATCGTTTCATTTGCTATGAATATGATTTAGCAGAAATTATTATAATTTAGTCAAAAATCATGGTAAAAATCGTGGGAATTGGAGGTAGTTTGCGGTCTGCTTCCTATAGTCAGCAAGCTCTAGAAATAGCAGTTAAGAGAGTAGAAGCTCTCGGTGCAGAGGTAAATATATTGGATTTACGATCGCTTAATCTCCCTTTTTGTAATGGTGAGGATGATTATTCAGAATATCCAGATGTACAGCTACTCCGAGAAACAGTTAAGCAAGCTGATGGTCTGATTTTGGCCACGCCAGAATATCATGGTAGTGTTAGTGGTGTTATGAAAAATGCCCTTGACTTGATGAGTTTTGAACATTTGGATGGAAAGGTCGCAGGTTTAATTAGTGTTTTGGGAGGTCAATCAAATAGTAATGCACTGAATCATTTACGATTAATTATGCGATGGGTTCATGCTTGGGTTATTCCGGAACAAATTGCTATTGGTCAGGCTTGGAATACTTTTTCTAGTGATGGTAAATTATTGAATGAAAAAATATCGGAACGTTTTGATAAATTTGCTCAAAGTTTAGTCGATCATACTCGTAAAATTAGAGGTTGTAGTTAGTTTTGCTCGTCAAAAATTCATTCAAGATAATGTTAATGGTGAAATTTAACTGTTGATTACTGAAGATTACATTTGAAAACTGTTATAAAAAAAATACTCTTGCAAATTAACCTTCTTTAAAAATAAAATTTCTTCTTTCTTCCTAATTTCCAATTATCTCTTTATATACCCAGTGAATCAATCTCCAAATAAAAATTGGACACCACTACATGACCAACTACATAAAACATTACGTCAACGAAAATTATTACCAGAAAACCAAAGAATATTAATCGCAGTATCTGGTGGTCAAGATTCCATAAGCCTAACTAAGTTACTGTTAGATTTACAATCAAAATGGGGTTGGTATTTAGCAATAGCTCATTGTGACCATAGATGGCGATCGGACTCAGAAGCTAATGCTAATTATGTGAAAAATTTAGCAACAAATTGGCAACTGCCATTCTTTTTAGCAGTAGCAGACCGAGTTTATCAAAGTGAAGCGGAAGCTAGAAAATGGCGTTATCAAACTTTAAGTAAAATTGCTTTAGAGTCCAATTGTCAATATATCGTAACTGGCCATACAGCAAGTGATCGCGCAGAAACTCTCCTATATAATTTAATTCGTGGTAGTGGTACTGATGGACTACAAGCTTTGACTTGGCAACGCCCTCTGACAGAAAATTCCTCTTTATTACTAATACGTCCTTTATTAGAAATTACTCGTAGTCAAACAGGCGACTTTTGTCAAAAGCAAAAAATTGGTATTTGGGAAGATTCTACAAACCAAGATTTACGTTATGCTCGTAATCGTATCCGCCTGGAATTATTTCCTATGCTACGCCAGTTTAATCCTCAAGCTGAACTAGCACTGGCACAAACTGCAGAAATACTAAGCGCAGAAGTAGATTATCTTGAAAATGAGACAGAAAAGCTATTGGAGAAAGTGACAAGGATGGATATAGATATAGATAATCTGAATATTTCTGAGCTTGAGTCTCAACAGGTCCAATATATTAACCGTTTAGTATTACGCGAAGTTCCTCTAGCATTACAAAGAAGAGTAATAAGACGTATTTTACAAAAAGTTTTACCTATTCATCCTAACTTCAGTCATATTGAAAAGCTAACAAATCTAATTGATGCTCCGAACCGTTCTCAAACAGACCCATTTCCTGGTGGAGCGATCGCCAAAGTTCGACATCCTTGGATTTTATTATTCTATATAGGGAATAGGGAATAGGAAACAGGGAAAGAAAAACATAATAAAAAAGATTGAATTTTTAGATTTTATGGAAGATTTTTTTATTGTAGGAGTAAATCACAAATTTAAGATGTAACTACTTTCACTTCTGCCTTCTGCCTTCTTCAATTTGATAACCCAGCATCTATTACCAAAAAATGAGGTCCAAAGCCTCCCCTTTTAACTATGCTTTACCCACATCTTTCTTAACACAAAGCTTGAGAAAATAGACGAGTTATGGATAGTTATTGGATCGGCTTTTTCAGGAGAAAAATGTATAGAAAAATACTTTATTTTTGACAACTTCAGTAGTTTTACTTAGCTAAATTGATTTTTTCTCCTTTCTCCCCTGCTCCCTGCTCCCCTGCTCCCTACAAGGGTTTCAAGACTTATGGGTAAGGGATAGCCTTTTAAGGGGATGAAAAAATATTCAGTTCAGTATTTTCCTCGCCTCCGGCTTTAGTGGTCGGTACTGATAACTGATAACTGAAATGACGGTGCTTAAAATTGCTTGGGATTTGTAGACACTGAGTGGCGTGTCAAAGACTATCCCCATACAAATTTTCCCTTCTGCCTTCTGCCTTGTTCAATCCCGTTGACCAATTATATTTTGAAGGACTTGCTGTAACTGCTCCACCTGTGTCCCTATATCCTGTACTTGATTTAGTTCTCCTACTACTTCTTCTAGTTGCTGCTTGAGTTGTTCAAGATAATCTTGCATAGGTAACATAACTTCCTGATAAATAGCTCCACTTCCTCCCTGTGAATTTGCCTTCTGCTTTTCTCGTAAACTCGACTCTAGTTGTTCAATTTCATTTTTTTTCGCTTCTTGTTGCCGAGTTTGACTATTGATAATTTCTTCTTTTCGGGCAACATCTGTTTGTATTTTTTGAATTTCAGCTTCTAAACTTTGTAAATTCTCTGTCAGCTGCTGCCTTTGAGCATCAACCTTTGATAGTGTAGCCTTTAAGTCTATTTTGTTTTGCTGTTGTTGGCCAGAAGAACTACCTAATCTGCGCCAGAGAACCTCTTGATGTTGACTTAATATTTCTTGCCTTTCCTTAAGATTTCTTTGGGAACCGACTAAAGATTCATTTAACATTTTGTAACAGTCTTGTTCATCTGAAAGCTCTGACTCTAAGCTAATTCTGTCATATTCAGTAGCTTGATCGATTCTTCTTTGCAAAGCATCCATTTCTTGCTGCTGTAATGCTAATTCTTCTTCCTGGTCTTTAACAAAACTCATATCTCTTTGCAAGTCTTGTTGTAAACTTTGAACCAGTTGCTCTAACTCATTAAGAGAAATTTTTTCCAGAGCTTCAACATCTACTTTCTCAGAAATACCATCATTTTCCAATGCTGTTGATAGATGACTCAGTTGCTCATAAAGTTGTGTCTGTATCTCTATTTGACTATTCAATACTTGACGATACTCTTGCTTACTTGCCAATAAAGTTTGTTGCGACCTCCATTCCGAAATCAATTCGGCTAAAGACTCCTGGTCTTGTCGCCATTCTACCCATTGGTTTTGGACATGACTAACCAAACTTTCTATATTTTCCTGTTGTTCTTCACTAGAATTAGTATTTGGCAGTTCTTTCCGCCTTTGTTCATGTTGCTCTAGACTTTCCTGTTGAGAACTAACTATTTCTAAAGACTGACTTAACTTTTCTCCCAAAAGATTTGTCGGAGCGATCGCCTGATTCAACCAAGTCAGTACATCTCGAATATACTGAGATTGATCTTCATCTAAAACTGCCCCTTGAGAAAATTGTCCCTGATTTTGGTTAAACTCTTCTTGTTGTTTGTGTAATTCTAAGCGAGTGGCTTCTAATTCTTCTCGATATTTTTCTATCTGTTTCTGAAGTTGCTGAGATGCTTCTTGAGCTTGACTAATTTCCTGACGTTGTTGCTCCAACCTATCAATTTCCGCTTGTAGTTCTTCAAGCTGTTCTTCCTTAGCCTGCAATTCCATTTCTCTACGATTCAATTCTTGGGCCTGAAAAGTTAGAGAAGCTTTCCATTGCTCAATTTCCTCCCATTGTGTCTTAGATTTTTCTTGAGAGCGAGAGAAATTTTGCAGAATTTTCACCAACTGACGGGCAGCATCTTGAATTTGCTGCACCTGCTTACTATTGTTCAAATCTACTAACACCAATGAACCAGGAGAAAATTCCTTAGCTTCATCAGCTGGAATAACTTCTTCCCCAGGTACAGCCACCCAATTATGTTCACCACGCTGAGAGGCTAGTAGCTTCAAATCAGTTTTACCCCCACCTAGACCAAAACCACTTGGTCTTTTTTGTACTTCTGCTAAATACAGCACAATGTTATCCTCTTGAGGTTTCTATGCTAAAAGCTTGATTTTTGTAGTTTTTTATGTTACCAGTAAAGCAAATACTATATGCTATACTGCCTTAAATTTAATAAATATTAATTTTTTTTTACTTATAAGTTTTACTACAATAATATAAGTTGATCGTAAGTATTCTATCGTTCCTTAACTTTAATTAAGATACTATTGTTTTAGGTTATAGGCAACCCATTAGTATAGTCAAGATACTTTTAACTGAAATTTTTTTTTCAGAATCTAGTTTATTTCTTTAGTTATTATTATATAATAGAATTATATTACTTATTAATTGTATTTGTTAAATTTAGTAATAAGTATATATATTATTTTTGTACATCTACAAAAATCTTAATTTAAGTAATAAAAATTATATGAACTATATTTTAATAAAATGTTGCTTTATTAGGTTATATCTAAAAGTTAGGAATCTAAAGTAGAATATTAAAGCAAGGCGTATGTATAACTATAGCTTATTAGGCTTTGAAATAATCGATAGGTAGGTAGTATTAAGCTGAAAATATATTACTTTAAAAATTAATAATCGTAAAAAACTATGTTCCAAAATTACATATTTGTGATTTTTTTAAAAATCAAAATAACTGTAAAGGTAACATAAAGCATAGCAATACCATATAACTTTAGCTCGATATACTTTATAAGATATGATCGAACTTTGGCACTACTGCACAAATGCCTTATGATATTTAGACATCCGCGCTTGAGACATAAGTAGTCAAGTAAGAGTATAGTTTATATAGTTTTCCCTAAGATAACATTAACTATCTCAAAGCTTATTCTTATTGATTATAATACTTGCTTGTTTTTGAAAAAATGAGAGGGTATATTAATCTTCCCTAGATATATTATAAATTGTTCATCAAAAGTTATATTTTACAAGCTGCATGCAGGGAAATTTGAGTGAAATTGATATCCGCAGCATCCTGCAACTTATAGAGTTAGGTCAGCGAACTGGTGAACTGTTTGTGGAATCTTACAGCTCATCAGTTAACAATAATGTTGCCGAACCCCAACACCACTTCCCCACAGAACCATCTTGGTTTGTCTTCTTTCTCAATGGTAAAATAATCTATGCCACCCAAAGTGCGGGTAGCTTATCTCGTTTAAGAGACTATTTACGTCGCTACAAAGCAGATCAAGAGATTGACAATATTAAAGTTCCTTCTTTTGCGTCTGTTCATGCACCTGAATATGGATATTTATGGGCTTTTCTGGAAAAAGGAATTCTTACACCAGCTCAGGGACGTGGAATTATCCATAATATGGTTCGTGAAACTCTCTTTAATTTACTAAGTCTTCGTCGAGGATCATTTATCTTCGATCTTAGTCCAGCTCTCACACCTCAGTTAACAACCTTTGAAATCAGCTCGTTGTTGGCCAAAATTATCAAGCAAATACAAGAGTGGAATCAGTTTTCTCCATATATTCACTCTGCTGAACAGTGTCCAGTCATTGCAGATCCAGCTCAGTTACAGAAAGCATTACAACCCCACATATATAATAAATTAAAAAATTGGTCAGATGGCCAGACATCTATGCAGCAAATTGCTAGATATCTAAACAGAGATGTATTAACAGTAGCCAAGGCTATTTATCCATTTGTGCAAAAAGGGATAGTGCAACTAATTGATCAATCTTCAGAAACAAGCACGATCAAAAAACCAAAGCCATTACAACGAGAAACAAAAATTCAGAAAGTAGTGTGTATTGATGATGATGTAATTATTCGGGAAAAGGTTGAATTAATTCTCAATCAGAATGGTTATAAAGCAACCAGCTTAAGCGATCCTCTCAAAGCATTAGGTGAAGTATTTCTGATGAAGCCAGACTTAATTCTATGCGATATTGCTATGCCTGAACTAGATGGCTATGAAATTTGTGCAATGCTACGTAACTCCACAGCATTTCGTCAAACACCTATTATTATGCTCACTGGTATAGAAGGGTTTATAGACCGGGTTAAGGCCAGAATAGTTGGAGCTACGCACTACTTGACCAAGCCTTTTGGAGAAAGTGAATTACTAATGTTGGTAGAACAGTACATTGGACCAGGAATAGCCATAAACTATCAAGTTGACAAAACTTTTTCAAAATTTCAAAATACTTAATCCATAATCAGAAAATCAAAGTAATAATCTGTTCGAGATTAGAGTTAGGAAAATATTTATGACAAAATTTACATTTAATTTGACTTTTGACTTAAATACAAAAACAAGAAAATTTGAAACATTTTAGAGATATACACATATTTTATAGAAGATTGTCAAGAGGAAATATAATATCATTTGAAGTACCATTGGCTACCATCTGAATTTTAGTCAGCGGGCCAAAAGCCTTGATATTAGAACTTAATACAGACAAAGTTTCTGGTTCAACTATATTACATTAAGCTAAAGAGAATAGTGATTAATTGTCCACTATTAAGTTGTCAAATTAAAGTATAATATCGATCTTATGCAATAAAATATGTATTGAATTTATACATAACTATCATAGCTAAATATACACCTATCTAGGTGATTATTATAGCAAAAAACTCACTTATTAAGTAGATAAAACCAGTTAATAAATACCAATACTGTGATCATAAATCAGATTTACCAAAAAGTTAAATTTTGAACCAAATAGATATTTATTGCTGGTTATAAATCTAAATTAATTCAGCTAGGGCAAAAAGCCAATCTAGAAAATGTTAATAAATATATATGTTTTAATTATCCATAAATCCAAACCAAAGCTATCAGGTAGAAAAAAATGAGTAAAGTTCTAGTTGTAGAAGATAGCGTTACCCAAAGAGAAATGATTTCCCAACTTCTCAAAAATAGTGGATTAGCAGTTACTGTAGCTAATGATGGAGTAGAAGCTTTGGGACGACTTAAGAATACTAAACCAGATATAGTGGTACTAGATATTGTGATGCCAAGAATGAACGGGTATGAAGTTTGTCGGAGGATTAAATCCGATCCTAAAACTAAGAATATTCCAGTAGTTATGTGTTCTTCTAAGGGAGAAGAATTTGACCGTTACTGGGGCTTAAAGCAAGGTGCAGATGCTTACATTGCTAAACCATTTCAGCCCACAGAACTGGTAGGAACAGTTAAACAATTGTTAAGAAGATAGGAAATTGTTCAAAACTATGGTTGGAAATCAAGACTTTTTACCAGGCCAAGGTACGGGGATTCAAGAACTAGAAAATCCTGAAGGAGAACTTCATCTGCGATTTTATCTACCTTCAGGCAATGAGTTCGCTTTACCAGCAATGGATATTCGAGAGGTTATCTCTCAATCTCCAGAAGGTATTACAGTAATTCCAAATGTTTCTCCTTTACTTTTAGGTACGATAAATTTAAGGGGACGAGTAATTTGGGTAGCCGATTTAGGTCAATTCCTCGGAGATCAAATCCCAATCAATACAGATAAATCTGAGATTCCTGTAATTGCAGTAGAAGACCAAGACACTATATTAGGATTAGCAGTTGAACGAATCGTGGAAATGGAGTGGCTTGACGAAAAGAAGCTAAAAATGTCCACAAATATTGCAGATGGCATGGCTCCCTTTTTAAAAGGAGAGTGGATTTTTGATGAAAAGGGAGAACAGGTTTTAAGATTACTGGATCAAGAAGCAATTATTCGTTCGGCTCGATGGGCAGCCTAAATAAAAGTCAAAATTGGTAAGTCAACATAATTGTTTGATTGAGTTGTTTATATATTAAAATTTCTGACTGAGGCTGATTCCCAATTCCGTCAACAATAAAATTAAAAAACTAAAAAATAATAAAATTATATTGAGAGAGGGACAGCATGACATCATCCAGCACAGACTTTTTACAAGATTATCAAAAAGTAGAAGATGCCTACAGTCAGGGTAATTATGAAGAAGCAGCAGCTTTAGTTTATAACTTAATTCAGGATTATCCAGAAGACCCTAGTGCTCGTCTTCTTTGTGGTCATATATATTGTTATGGACTCCATCAATATGATGTGGCAACAGAGCAATATCATTCGGTATTAGACCTAACTGACGACCCAGATTTTATTAGCTATGCTCAACAAGGTATAAGTGATAGTAAAGGATTTATTACAAATAATCCCACTACTAGTGAATCAGAAGAATTTATAGAAGATATTAACTTTGATAAAAATCTGGATGAAGTGGCTATGGAAGAAGAGATTTATAACTCTCAAAAATCTATAGCAAACAAAGAATTATTTCTGGATAAAAACAGCCTAGAATTAGATGCAAAAGACTTGGAAAATATTACGGAAAAAGAACTATTTCTGGATGAAAATAACGATGAATTAATAAAAGAAAATTTTGACTTTGATCAATTTGATAAATTATATTTGGAAGATATAGATGATTTGGAACTGACAGATGAAGAAAATAACCCTTTTAGTACAAATAGTAATCTTACTAATCAAAAAGATGAATATGTAGAAGAGTTATCTGATTTCACAAAATATGAAGAACCTTTTGGTGAAAATGACCAAGAATTAGAATATCAGTTACCTATAGAAAATAATAAAGAAACCAAAAATTTGCTAAATGATGCTGTTTTAAATAGTAGTGATGGCCGAGAAAATATATCTGAAAAAATCTCAGAGTTTACTTTGAATGAAGACTTAGATGAAATTTGGAAAAAGCAGCAAGAAGAAATAGCAGAAGATGACAGAACAAAGTATGAAGATATAAAAAATTATTCAGATTTAGAAATAGATCATCGAATAGAAGACTTAGACTTAGATGAACTTAATGATGATTTTGAGAACGTAATAGATGAAATTTTAGATAATTCAGAAGGGATGATTACTGGAGAAACAAATAACATAAAAAGCAGTAATTCTCATTTACGAATAACTCCAGAAACGGAAGATAAAAACCATAACCATAATTTTTCAAGTTTAGATAAAGCTACTTTGTTGACGGGAAATAATAATAGTTTCGGATGGGAAGAAACTGAAGATATTAGTGGAATAAGTGAAATAAGTGAAATAAGTGATGGAATAGATGAATTAGAAGACGGATTATATAATCAATGGAATAATATAGAAGATGTAGGTACAGGAGTAACAGAAAAACTGGATAGTTTTGAGATCAATGAATTTGATGAAGCAGGATTCAGCGAAGCTTTTGATATAGATGAAGAAGGAAATACTAAAGGTAGAAAAGCAAATGGTTTTCTAGAAGATGATGAATTTGGTGATTTTGAAGAGTATGAGTCTCTAACTGATGAGATGGAAATGCCGACCGATATGACAGCTCCCGATATGAGTACTGCAGCATCTAATAATATAGAAGCAATGGACACAGGAATGGTGGTAGGTGGTACAACAGGAGCCTTGTTTGACAACAGAACTGATCGTAGCGCAATTGATAATGAAGAAACTATCCCAATAGATAATCAACTCCCAACCTTCAGTAAAATTAAAGGAGAGGCAGTAGATACAACTGTAATGGTTGAACAAGGTGGGTTGGCATTCTGGGAAAATGCTTCACTATCTACAAAACAACTATACACAGCCATAGGAACAGGACTAGTATCCTTAATTGTAGTAGCTTTTGTCAGTAATGTTGTTTCCTACAGAGCGTATCAAGAACAAAAAACAGAAGTAATTTCTTATTTGCGTGGCACTGGTTGGATTATGACAGGTATCGCAGGAATCAGTAGCTTTTTAACTGCTTATGGTCTTGGTAGTCTCACAACAAAGCAAATAGAAAGAGCTAACAAAGATTTACATACTCAATTCGATATTATTGCTGACGGCAACTTAAAAGCTAGAGCAACAGTTTATTCAGAAGATGAATTTGGCAAACTTGCTGCCAAGTTTAACCACATGGCTAAGGTTATTCAGGCAACTTACACCGATGCTCAAAGGAAGGCAGAAGAAAATGAACAAGCCAAAGAAGACTTACAAAGGCAGGTGATTCGTTTACTAGATGATGTAGAAGGAGCAGCTCGTGGAGATTTAACTGTTAGTGCAGAAGTTACAGCTGATGTGTTGGGAGCAGTAGCAGATTCGTTTAATTTAACAATTCAAAATTTGCGGGAAATTGTACATCAGGTAAAAGAAGCTGCTCAAAAAGTGAGTAGGGGTTCTATGGATAGTGCGACTTTTGCTCAAGGTTTATCTACAGATGCTTTGCGACAAGCAGAAGAGTTGGCAGCGACTCTACAGTCTGTGCAAGTAATGACCGATGCTATTCAAAGGGTGGCTGAAAACGCTCGCGAAACTGAAGATGTAGCAAGGTCTGCAGCAGCTTTAGCATTGAAAGGAGGGGAGACAGTAGACCGTACCGTAGCTGGTATTTTGCAAATCAGAGAAGGTGTGGCAGATGCAACTCGAAGAGTGAAGCGTTTATCAGAGTTTACCCAGGAAATCTCTAAGATTGTAGGTTCAATTTCTAGTATTGCCTCTCGCACAAACCTGTTGGCATTGAATGCCAGTATTGAAGCAGCTAGGGCAGGAGAAGCAGGCAAAGGATTTGCAGTAGTAGCAGATGAAGTCAGACAGTTAGCAGATAAATCAGCTAAAGAATCTAAGAATATAGAACACACAGTGATGCAAATTCAAACTGAAACAGGAGGGGTGATGACTGGAATGGAAGAAGCAACTCAGCATGTTATTAAAGGAACGGAGTTGGCAGAGGAAGCAAAGCAGTCTCTGGAAGATATTGTTCAAGTTACAACAAGAATTGATGTGTTAGTACGTTCTATCGCTGCAGATACAGTAGAACAAAATGAAGTGGCTCAATCAGTATCAAAGGTGATGCAGGCAGTAGAATTGACAGCTCAAGAAACTTCTCAAGAATCTCAACGAGTTTATAGCTCGCTACAAAATTTAGTGGGTATTGCTCGAGATTTATTGACTTCAGTAGAACGTTTCCGAGTAGATCCAGCAGATCAATAAAGTCAAAATATTAATGAACGTATGTGAACAAATAAATTATCAGCATATTTTTCAATCGATGCAAAACAAAAGTTAGTAGTTGAAAAAATATCCCGTTGAATCCAGAACTATAAAAAATATGCAAACAGAACAAACACAAAAAATTATGGGCTATTTTATTGAGGAGGCAAAAGACCACTTCAATACTATAGAACATGGAATATTAAACTTACCAAATACTATAGCAGATCGAGAACTATTAAACGAATTATTTAGAGCGGCTCATTCTGTTAAAGGTGGGGCTGCTATGTTAGAAATTAATAGTGTACGAAATATTGCTCATAGATTAGAAGATAGTTTTAAAATCCTGAGAGAAACTTCCATTAAAGTAGATAATAAATTAGAATCTTTATATTTAAGTGTTTTAGATACTTTACAAGACTTATTAGAACAACTTTCCAACTCTGGTTTAACAGAAAAGGAAGAAAAAACTAAACTAGAAAAATTAGAGCCGGTATTTCAAGAGTTAGAAGAACATCTAGATGATTTAGCAGGAGAAACTCACGGAATAACTATAGGAAAAATACCAGAATTAAATGTTGACAAACAAAGTTTTTTTATGGCAGAAGTCTCAGAAAAAATGCGAGAAATGTTGCTTTTATTCAAGCAAAATGATGATGCCAGTACAAGGAATAAATTGAAAAATATATGTGATTTTTTAGCAGGTCAGGGCAGACAAGAACATGTGTCATCAAATTGGTTGAAATTAATAGAGGCGATTAAAAAAGCTATCGCTAACACGGAAAATACATACTATACTCTTGCTCATAACATAATTAAAAATTTGAAACAAGCTCAAGAATTAATTAGAGATAATCGAGAGCAAGAAATAGTGATAGATGAAAATTTAAAAACTTTAACGAAAAACGCAGAATATATAAACAAAAATATAGGTGAAATAGATATGTTAAATGAAACAAAAAATCAACAGAACCAAACTAATATTAATGAGAGAATAAACAACAAAAATGATATATTAACTCAAAAAAAAGAGTCTATAAATGACTGGTTTAATAGCTTAGAAGCTAGGGATATAGATAATAATAACTATGACTTAATAGGAGATAAACAAGAAGTAAGGCAAGGACCAGAAGTTGGAGTAACAGAACTAAATAGTTTAGCAGATTTATTTGAAGGAGAAACACCAGAACTAGACTCTAGTTGGGAAGAAGAAGAAATACTAGATAAAGGTAATGTGGAAGGAGGGGAGTTAAAAATATCTGAAATTGAGAGGGATGATTCTGGTGATTTGTCTGACTTATTATTTGATGTTAATGAAGTTGTACAATCATCCAAAATTAAAAATCACAATGAATTTAAATTTTTAACTCCAGTAGACGAAGATTTGTCAGATTTGTTTAGTAAAAGTACAGAAAAGACACTACAAAATCAGAGTAATGTTAACAAGCAAAATACTAACTTAAAACTAGATAATAGTAAAGCAAAACAGACAGAAGATTTGGATGACCTATTCAATGCTATAAATCAGGGAGATTTAGCAGCATTAGAAGATGTAAAAAACTCTGAAAATGACAGGGATTTACAAGTGGATTTACCCAAAAATAATCTGCAAAAAAATATCAAATCAATTTCTAAAAAAATAAACCAAAAATATCAGGTAGATGAAGATTTTAGTGATTTATTGGGAATCCAAGATGAAGGGAAAAAAATTAAAAATGATGTAAAAGTAGAAAATAATCAAAGCCAAATTCAAACCAAAAATGATTTAAACTCAAAAGTAGCCGATTTAGAAGCACTGTTTGAAGATTTAGACACAGTAAATGAACAACAAGAAAATCAAATAGAATCAGATGATTTGACATCCAGTTTTTCCAAAGGATTTGATCGAGAAGATGTAGATTTGTCAGACTCACAAAAATCAATCAATGTGGAGCAGATAAACTGGGAAGATGATAACAATGATTTGAATAGTTTATTCGACGATCCAAACCTAGATTTTATTAACTTAGATTCTAATGAATCATTAGATAATTTAATTGAGAGCGATAATGAACCTCAAGAAAATTCAGAAATTTCAGTAAATATAGAAGATTTGTGGCCTACCGTAGAAAACCATGAAACTGTAGATGAAACGGTAGACTTAAATAAGTTGTTAGAAGATGTAGTGAGTGAAACAACTTCTCTAGAGTCAGAAAAAAATCAACAATTAACAGCTAAAAATCAAATAGAATCAGAAGAATATGAATTTATTGAATTAGAAGCAATACTAAATGGAGAAAAATTAGATAATAATTATAATATTTTTGTACAACTAGAAAAACTATTAAATGGTACAGAAATTAATTCAAAACTCAAATCAAATATAGCAGTTGTAGAAAAAACTCCTCCTATCCATAAAGCTGCCAGTATCACAAAAAAACTACCAGAAGAAGATCCCTTTAGTGACTTAGATAAATTATTAGAAACTCCTAATATAGATACTTATAAATCTAGTGGGGTTTCTACTACTAATACTCCTCGCCGAAATAGACGCCCTCCAGAACAAACAGTCAAAGTACCTGCAAAGCAACTAGATAATCTCAGTAACTTAGTAGGTGAACTAGTAGTCAATCGTAATAGTTTAGAACAAGGTCAAGAACGAATGCGCCAGTTTCTAGATAACCTGCTCCATCAGGTAATGCTACTCAGTGATGCTGGACAACGAATGCACGACTTGTATGAAAAAACACTTTTAGAAAGAGCAATTTGGGACAATCGTCAAGGACATCATTCTACTACTACAGTGCCCGAAAGTACGGTGGTAAAAGTAGCACAAAAAGGGTTTAAAGACTCTCTCGATCTTGACCGGGTGGAAAACTTCACCCCTTTCCATTTATTGGCTCAGGAAACCATAGAATATATAGTCCGAGTACGAGAGTCTTCTTCTGACATTGAATTTCTGGTTGATGACGCAGAAAAAGTAACTCGTATACTCCGACAGGTGACAACTCAACTACAAGAGGGGTTAAACAAGGCAAGAATGATACCATTTTCTCAAACAGTACAACTATTACCTCGTGCTGTGCGAGACATTTCAATGGAATGTGGCAAAGAGGTGAATTTACAGGTAGAAGGGAAAGAGACCTTAATTGATAAAATGATTCAGGATAAGCTTTCTGACCCAATGAAGCATCTAATTAATAATGCCATAACTCATGGAGTTGAAACACCTCAACAACGTCTAGCAGCAGGTAAGTCTCGTCAAGGTAAAATCACAATTCGTGCTTTTCACCAAGGTAATCAAACGGTGATTTCGGTGGCAGATAATGGAGCGGGAATTAATGCCGAAAAAGTCAAGAAGAAAGCGATAGAAAAAGGTCTAATTACTCAACAACAAGCTAAAGGGATGTCTAACATTGATGTTTATGATTTGCTCTTTCATCCGGGTTTTAGTACAAAAGATAAGGCTGATAATTTTTCAGGTCGTGGAGTTGGGTTAGATGTGGTGAAAACTAATTTAACCGAAATTCGAGGTACTATTTCTATTGACTCTACTATTGGTAAGGGTACAATATTTACAATTCGCTTACCTCTGACTTTGAGTATCTCAAAAGCATTATGTTGTATTAGCGATCGCTCTTGGATTGCTTTTCCGATGGATGGGGTAGAGGATATGATTAAAGTGTCTAAGGAGGAAGTTAAAGCAGAAGAAAATGGGCAATACTATATAGAATGGCGTGGATCAAAGTTGCCTTTCCGTCACTTACGAGAGCTGCTTGTTTATAATCGTCATCTCCGTCGCGGTAATGTGTATGGTATTAATGCCGAGGAAGATATGATTTCAATTGTTGTTTTGCGCTCTGCTTCTGCTGGCATATTTTTGGCGGTGCAAGTCGATCAAGTTTTAGAACAACAGAAGGAAATTGTAATTAAACAATTAGAGGGTCCGATACCTAAACCTATCGGTATTGCTGGAGCAACAGTTTTAGGGGATGGTAATATTGTCGCGATCGCGGATGTCATTGAATTAATTAACTTAGCAACAGGAAGACTACGCCGAGATGAGGGTAATATGTGGTCATCTAGCGAAGAAGATGAGGCATCTTTACCTGTACAGCAAAAGAGTGAGTTAACAGTATTAATTGTTGATGACTCAATTACAGTTCGTGAATTGTTATCAATGACGTTTAGTAAAGCTGGTTATCGAGTTGAACAAGCAAGGGATGGTAAGGATGCCTGGGAAAAAATGCGTGCAGGTTTACCGTGTGATTTGGTATTTTGTGATATTGAAATGCCTCGGATGGATGGTTTCGAGTTATTATCTCGGATGCAAAAAGATTCTCATTTGAATACTTTACCTGTGGCGATGTTGACATCTCGTGGAGCAAAAAAACACATGGAAATGGCATTTGAGTTGGGTGCAAAGGGTTACTTTACCAAACCATATATCGAAGATAAGCTATTAGAAGGGGCGGTTAGTATACTAGAAGGTAAAGCTGTTGGAGATATATTGAGCGGTGGTGGTTATTGATTTTAACATGGGAGGCAACAGGCAACAGGGGGACCAACCCCTAACCCCTCCCAGGAGGAGAATATCGAGAAAGATTTGACAATGGCGCATCGGTTGGGACATTTTTTTATACCGAACCCGAGGGAATTTGATATAATATCAAATCTGTTTGCTTCGGAGTAATATAGTTCCGTAGATCATTATACAATTTGTAGGGGCGTTAACGTAGTTATGCGCTAGCTAATAGCCATTAGCCGCTACTTGACAAAAATTACGTTTGTCAGAGATAATTGCAGATTGTGTGTCTAAATCCTGCTCGGACCAGGTTCAGACATAATAAAAGCTGGTAAATAAATCAAGGCATTTGCCCATTTTAACTAACTACAATACCACTTTCAGGTATTAGCGTTAGAACCAGCTACCTGTACGGCAAACCTATCAACACAAATTTAATGAGTTACGCAATTATTGAAACAGGTGGAAAACAACTGAGGGTAGAAGCAGGTCGCTTTTACGATATTGACCTTCTACAAGCAGCGGAGGGGGATCAAGTTTCTCTGGATAATGTGCTTCTAGTTCAACATGAGGGAGATGTTCATATTGGTCAACCCCTTGTAAAAGGCGCTCTTGTGGAAGGCACTGTGATGAGGCACTTGCGGGGCAAAAAAATTATTGTCTACAAAATGCGGCCTAAAAAGAAAACTCGGAAAAAAAGGGGACATCGCCAAGAACTTACTCGTCTAATGATTGACTCCATAAGTATTAATGGCAAAATATTAGCAGCAGGAGAATCTCAAACTTCAGCTACAACAGTAACTCCAGAAGCTAGTGAAAGTGTTACAGAAACAGCAACTGAAGCTACAGAAATTCCAGAGTCAGTAGAAACTGTTAGCGAGGAAGTTTCCGAGACTACGGCAGAAGTTGAAACTGTATCTGAAGAAAAATCAGAAAATCAGGCAGAATAAGTACAGATGCTATTATATGTAATAAAATTTGGAGGAAATCATGGCTCATAAGAAAGGTACTGGTAGTACTCGTAACGGTCGCGACTCTAATTCCCAGAGATTAGGTGTTAAACGTTTTGGCGGTCAAGTTGTTAAAGCGGGTAATATTCTTGTCAGGCAACGTGGTAGTAAATTCCATGCAGGCAATAATGTTGGTGTGGGTACTGACTATACTTTATTTGCTTTAATTGAGGGTGTGGTGACTTTTGAAAGAAAAGGTAAAAGTCGGAAAAAAGTGAGCGTTTATCCAGTAACTCAAGAAGCTAATGTCGCAATTGCTGAAGCTTAAATAGTTTGGATAAGTGTCAAGTCATACCCACGCATCGGCGACACTATTTTTAAAGTAGGATGTAAAGTCCTACTTTTTTTTCGTCTATCTAGCAAAATTCAATAAATCTTTGTGGGTACGTTCTATGGATCATCCTATTTGATACCAGTGGAAGGAAAGGTTAGGATATATTAAAAGCTTAAAACTCAGACAACGCAAGATTTTTTGGTTCTTCCTTTTTCCTTTTTCCTTCTATTGAGCCAAAAACAAGATATTTTTAGACCGATAATTCTAAGTGGGCATGATACAATTACAGTTGGATTAAAAAATTAGTAGTCGCGCATATTAATAGTTAAGTATAAATCATCGCATTATTCTAGGCATAAAATTTTTCCTTTTAAGGAGATCAAAAATTGCATATATTTACGAAATTATCAACTCCTATATATCCTCATCGCAAACTACCTAGTAAATTAATCGGAATAGGAGGTATATTTTTATGGGCGATCGCATTAACGAGTTGCACTACTCAACGCCACAGTCTAACCCTTTCTACTGGTGCTAATGGAGGTGCTTATGAAAACATAGGCAGGCAAATAGTAATTTCAGCTCGTGAAGTAGGGAAAATAACCGTCCATGATAATTATGATTCCTACGGTTCGCAACAAAACCTCAAACGTCTACTCAATGGAGAAACAGACCTTGCTCTAGTTCAACTAGATGTTGCCAGTGAAGCAATGAAAATGGGCAAAGTCCAAACAATAGCTGTTCTTGCCCATGAATATTTACATCTAATTACACAATCTGACTCACAAATCAATACTTTTACCGACCTTGACGGAAAGCGAGTCGTTTTTGGCGCTCCGGAAAGCGGTATTTACTTCACTGCTAGACGACTATTTAGTGCCACAAATCTAAACATTATTGAAGCGGATATTGATATCAGAGAAGGATTGGATAAACTGAAACAGAAAGAAATAGATGCTTTCGTCTATGTTGGTCCGGTGGGAAGCAGTAAAAAAATTCAAGCAGAGTTAGCAACACCTCCCTTGCTCAGGTTAGTTCCGATATCAACTGCCTTTATTAACTACTTAACTATTCAATTTCCAGCATCATATCAAAGTGCAACCATGCCGAAAGGTAGTTATATTCCTCTACCACCAATACCTAAGGAAGATTTACCTACCATTTCTACTGCTGCTGCTTTAGTAACTCGTCCTGATGTCAGCAAAGAAAAAATTGCTCTTTTAACTTGGTCAATTATCTCATCTTCTCGACAATACTCATTATTTTACCCAGAACTTGCTAACGGAAATGCTCGCTCTTTATTACAGAGTGGATTGGTATATCTTCATCCTGGTTCTCAGCAAGCATTTGAGCAAGGCGACCCCAGACAAGTTTGGATGCGCTATTTAGAGGAAAACCAAGATTTACAGGCAGGTATAATTATTGTTATATCTACAGGTATCATCGGATTTTTATTGCGAATGTGGCGTCATAAACAGTGTCTCAATATGATTAAAAATAGCCGTTTAGCTCTCAGTGAGATTAGTTTAAATTTAGAAGAAAATCCAATTCAAGCTCTTAAAGAAGTAGAAGAATTAAGGCACCAACATAGGTCAATGTTGATTGAAGGAGATTTACCTAAAGAAGCTTATGAAAAGTTAGAAGAAATGACAAAGGTGTTTGTAGAAGAATGCCGAATTTTGCAAGAAAAACAAAATCAGAAAGATATTCAGAATACCATAGCATTAATTGATGAATGGCAATCTATGTCGGAAGTATGCCCAGAAGAAGTTAAGGATAAGCTGGAAAATTTAGAAAATAAGTATCGAGAAATGTTATTATCACGTCAAATTGATATTCAGACTTTCATTCATCTGACTCAGCTTATTAGTCATTATGTCAAATTAAATAATAATAATAGTGGTAATGGTAATAATACTACTCATCATCATGTTCCTGTTTCCTTAAATTCATAATTTTAATTTTTCAGGTAAAAAATACAGATAAATTTGATAATTTTAATTTTTTTACTGATGGAATTATATCATGTCTGGTTAAATATTTGGTAAGCATTCAGCAGTAAGCTATTAGCTATCAGCTATTGATGATCAGAGGTTGTAAAAGCAATTGATAAATTTGGATACAATTAAAACTTACTGTCAAATTACGCTTCTTTAAGCTTATAAGGAATTATTCATTATTTGCTGATAGCTGACTGCTAAGAGCTGAATTCTCTTACAATACTTGTAAATAAGCGAGTAGGGAGTAGGGAGAATAAAGAGATTTGCTATCTATAGACAGTTGGGTTTTTTTTCATAACTAATTATCTGGACATGATATTAGATAATAGGAAGTTGGAATTTGAGTTCCCTGTAACTTACACTCTTTTAAATTAATATAAACTTCTCGAATTGCACATATTTAATCATATCATGTCTGTTTGTATTGCTTGTGTAAACCCAAGGGTGAATATCTACAGAAAATTGAAGTTTTTTTCTTGCTCAATAACCTTCTTCCTTCTTCCTTCTTCCCTATTCCTTCTTCAACGATCTTTGAGCTTTTCTACATAGCCCCACAAACTATAATCACGAGCCAACCAACCATGAAAAAAAGCCATCTGACTTGAATCTTCCTGCACTCTTTTATAACGATAAATAATTCTTTCATTAATCATTTGAAGAGCTGTATTTCGATTATTACCTTCTGCTAATGCTGACTTAGTAACAGCATCAAATATACCTGTTTGTGGTAATCCTAAAGCTTGTTGGAGAAAAGTTACTGAGTTATTAATACCAAAATTAACTGCAGTATCAAACATAACTACAGCTAGAGCAGGATGCATTGTAGCTGACTTACTATTATCCCAATAACCTTGATAAATTTCCATCAGTTCGGTATCAGACATTTGTGCAACATCTAAGGTTGGTAAACCACGTCTTCGCCTATAGGAATTATATTCAGTTTGCAAAATTCCTTTATAAGTTCGACCACCTTTATCTGCTGGATGATTACTAAATCCACCTTCAAAATATAGAGTAAAAGCTAGAGCTGTTTCAAATAATTTTTCTTCATATTTTTGTTCTGTTTGTGCTTGAGCAGGAATTTTATTATCGATAAAAATCGGGATTCCTACTGTCAAAATTAATGAAATAATTCCCAAAATTATTTGAGATTTAAATTTAATTTTTGGTTGAAGTTGATGCAATTTTTTTCCTATCATTTAAATCTTCCTTATTTAATATTAAATACCAAAATTAATACTACACTTATTATCAGCTTTAGGGCTGAAAGTTGAGGGAAATAGTAAAATATCAAGTTGATATGAAATACAAGTAATTATGCTATTTATGACTTTTCCTATCTCCCCATCTCTCTATATTTTGATAAATTGGTAGTCCTGCATAGTAATGGTATACAAGGAACAAGGGATGCTTGGCACGGGAGCAAGATGCTCCCACTGCCGTACCTCGTAACAAAAATAATGCAATGCACGACAATTACAATGCACCACCACCGATAAATTATCTGTAGCAAACATTAACCTATTTCATATTAGTTATAGGACTACGCATTAAGATTAGGACAGCTAAGAGACTTCAAAACATTACAGTTAAAAGTTTTGATTCTAGCTGATAGCTGATAACTGATAGCTGAATACTTATAGCTATATCAAAATTAATGAAATAATTCCCAGAATTATTTGAGTTTTAAATTTAATTTTTGGTTGAAGTTGATGCAATTTTTTTCCTATCATTTAAATCTTCCTTATTTAATATTAAATACCAAAATTAATACTACACTTATTATCAGCTTTAGGGCTGAAAGTTGAGGGAAATAGTAAAATATCAAGTTGATATGAAATACAAGTAATTATGCTATTTATGACTTTTCCTATCTCCCCATCTCTCTATATTTTGATAAATTATCTGTAGCAAACATTAACCTATTTCATATTAGTTATAGCACTACGCATTAAGATTAAGAAAGCTAAGAAACTTCAAAACATTACAGTTAAAAGTTTTGATTCTAGATGATAACTGATCGCTATATCAAATATTTTTACCCAAAACTAAACATAGGATAACTCAAATATTGCACCTTAGAGGAAAGACCTATATTCTCTCGTCCTACTCAGGTACAAAATATGATAAATTTTAACTTTTAATTAGATAGCATAGACTTTTTTTTCCCATGAATATTTCTTCGAGTCTTCCCCATTCACAAACTCCAAATTCTGAGGCATTAACAGCACAAGCAGAACTTTATTATGCCCAGGGACATTTATCAGAGGCGATCGCTTGTTGTCGCCAGTCTTTAAATATAGAACCGAATTGGGCGTCTACTTATGTAACCCTAGCAAATATTATCCAAGCCCAAGGTAAAATTTCGGAAGCAATTAATCTATATTATCGGGCCATAGAACTTAATCCTGAGTTATCCCAGGCTCATGTTAACCTGGGCAGTATGTTTTTTCGTCAGGGAAAGCTGGATAAGGCGATCGCTTATTACAGGAAGGCGATTCAATTACGACCAGATATGGCCGTTGCTTATTGGAATTTGGCCAAAGTTTGGCAGCAACTGGGCAAGTTAGACGAAGCGATCGCCTCAGAAGAAAAAGCTTTAAAATTAAATCCTAATTTGGGTGGGTTTGAGGTTAATTTAAGTCAGGGATATAAGTTAGCTGAAGAGGGAAAGTTAGATGAAGCTATTGATAGTTGGCAAAAGGCAATTACACTCAATCCAAATTTAGCAGAAGCTTATAGTCAAATTGGCATAATTTTTAGAAGTCAAGGTAAGTTTTCTGAGGCTATTAAATATCTGAAAAAAGCGATTGAAGTTCAGCCTAATTATGCTACAGCACATCAACATTTATGTGGCATTCTTCGGGATGGTAATAATTATGTAGTTGCCAGGGAAGCAGTCACTAACTATTATCAGGAATGTGGGGAAATAGATCCGATTATGACTGGGATATATTTGATTAGCACTTATCAAATATCTGGCTTAAATGAAATTGCTAAAGATAGATTTTTTGACCTTGAAGCTAAATTGAAAGAGGATATGACTATTGTTAAAAAGGTAGTCGATATAAAAGCTTTATATGGAAATTTTATTTTTAGTGTTCCTTATTTAAGAGATGATATTCAAGCCAACTCTGACCTCTACAAATCGGTATCGAAAGTTTATAGACAATTTGTCCTCAAACCTCAAAATAATCATTTTTATACTCCTGTTAATTTTGACAATAATCATCTATTAAAAATTGGCTTTATCTCTAGTCATTTTAATCGACATTCTGTCGGTTGGTGTAGCCTTGATATTATTCGAGAGTTAGGAAAATTAAATACAGAAATATATTTATATCCAACAGAACGTCTCAAAACAGATGACCAAACTAAAAAATTTAGCCAAGCTGTTACTAAACTATATGTACCGAAAAAATATCCCCACGGAAGCGTCGATCTCCGAGAAATTATTACAGAAATTCAGCAAGATAAAATAGATATATTGATAGATTTAGATTCTTTGAGTTTACCAATTAATACACAAATTTTAAGTAATAAACCTGCACCAATTTGTATATCTTGGTTAGGATTTGATGCTCCTTATATATCTGAGAATAATTATTTTCTATGCGATTTATATACCCACCCCCAAGACCGAGATAAATACTATATAGAAAAATTAGTAAGGATGCCAAATTCATTTGTAGCAACTTCTGGTTTTCAAAGAATAGAAACAAATAGAGCTAATTTAAGAAAGTCTCAGAGGATAGGTTTAGACCAAATTGTTTATCTTTGTTTAGCACCAGGAAGAAAATTTAACCGAGATTTAGTCAAAGCACAAATTGCTATCTTGAAGCAAGTTCCTAATAGTATTTTAATTCATAAAGCATTAGGAGATATAGAAGTATTTCAATCTGCTTATCATCAAGGTTGTAAAGCTGAAGGTGTAAGTATTCATCGCATTAAATTTATAGAAATATTTCCTACAGAAGAGGAACATAGAAGCATCTATTCTTTAGCAGATATTATGCTTGATTCTTATCCTTATAATGGTGGTACTCATACCTTAGAAGCTTTATGGTTTAATTTACCAGTTGTTACTCTTGCCGGAGAGCAATTTTTATCTAGAATGGGTTATTCTTTTTTACAAAATTTAGATATTAAATTCGGCGTAGCATGGTCATGGAATGAATATATTGATTGGGGTGTAAAACTAGGTCAAAATCCTCATTTACGTCAGGAATTAGTCGATAAATTAGTTAAATCTAAAGAGCAAGAAAATTTAGCGCCATTATGGAACCCGAAAAAATTTGCTCAAGATATGTATAATACCATCGGAAAATTATAATACTTATTCCATTTTTGGATATAAAAAAAGTCAATGAAAATAGTTGAAGAAGGAAGAAGGAAGAAGGAAGAAGGAAGAAGGAAGAAGGAAGAAGTGGATGGGGACTCAAACCCCAACCAATTGTCAACATCGTGTAGACGGTGGGGTATTAAACCCAAATGAAAAAGATAAAAAATTATTTTATTCTAGTTAATTAAAATCCCCAGCAACATAAAAATTTGGTAGCTAGCAATTGGTAGCGAGTTTGATGCCTCTAACGTATGATTCTCTTATGTCTATTGCCTTCTTCACTAATTAATTTTACTCTATAAAATAATGGGTTTGTTATACCAATTCACTTAAAAAGTGTCACAAATAGTTGGTAACTGATGAAGTCAAATAATAAGCTGAAATGCTTACGCTGAAATTACTGTATAGTAGAGATTTTAACTACCTAAAATATCAATTCTGACTTTAAGTGAAATGGTACTAGAACTTATGTGGATAATAAACCTTAGACAGGGAAATATTTTTCCCACTGTTGCCTGTTACCTGTTTCCTGTTCCTTGTTCCCTCCTATAATTACTCAAGAAAAATAAAGTGAAAATTCCCACACTTCATCCCGATAGTAAATTTATTAGATTCTGGCAAGTATTAATTGTATCCATTACTCTTTATAATGCTTTCATAATCCCATTTAGAATTGCTTTTAAAAATAGATTTGATGGTCTCTGGATTATATTAGATCTTATAGGAGATGTAATTTTAATTATTGATATGTTTATTCGATTTCATATTGGCTACTTTGAGTACGGAGAATATATTCAAGACAAAAAAAATATCGCTCAACATTATCGAGATCGACTCTTTTCAAGGCATTTAGTAGCTAGTATTCCCGGAGATTTAATTGCCAGAATAATTGTACCAAACTCACTATTTATTATTGCTTTATTGAGATTCCCTCGTTTATTACGACTACCCCAATTTTCTCTAATTTTTAACAGGAGGGAAACTAATATAAATATTAACCCTACTTTGATTAAAATGTGTAAATTAGTCATACTAATTATTTTAATTACTCATTGGGTAGCTTGTATCTGGTTTATGATTGGCAGTTGGGAATCTAATGCTGAAAATTCTTGGTTGATTAGTAATTATCTACAATCAGCAAGTATAAGAACTCAATATATTAATTCCCTTTATTGGGCAATTACAACTCTGACTACTGTAGGATATGGAGATATTACTCCCACTACTGAAATTGAAATAATATTTACTTTGGTAGTCATGTTCTTAGGAATATCTATGTATGTCTATATTATTGGCAATGTATCTTCATTAATTTCTAAACTAGATGCTACAAAAGTCAGATATAGAGAAAAGTTAGGACAAATTCAAACATATATGCGGGAAAACAAAATCCCATCTGACTTACAACAAAAAATTAGAGATTACTATCAATATAGATGGATTGAAAATCACGATATTAGAGATTACCACATACTCGAAGAATTACCAGAACCTTTAAGAATGAAATTAGCATTAGAACTGCACAAAGAAGTAATTGAAAAAGTGCCTATTTTTCGAGGAGCAACTACAGATTTTTTTGAAGAAATAGTAATGGCTTTAAAGCCTGAAATATTACCACCTAATGAATATATAGTTCGAGAAGGAAATTGGGGTTATGAAATGCACTTTATTAAACGTGGTTTAGTACAAGCATTCTCAGAAAAAACTGGTATTATATACAGGAATATGGGTGCATGTAAATTTTTTGGATAAATTGCTCTAGTATATGAACAACGACGTACTTCATCAATCATCACATTGACTTACTGTGAATTATTTATTTTAGAAAAAGATGACTTGAAAAAAGTGTTAGAAAATTATCCAGACCTTGCAGCTAATCTTAAAAAAACAGCAAAAGAACGTTATGAAAATGAACACAAGGAATAAATATGCAACTAACAAAAACACCAACCATTAAATATATTAAACAACCAACTTCACAAGCTTGGATAGAACAAGCGATCGCCAATCTAGACACTATATTATTAGACCATTCTCACTGTGAACGAAAAGCAGCAGGAGTAGCTTTAAATTTAATGTTTCGCTATCCTTCAAGTACGAAACTTATCAAAAAATTAACGGCTATTGCCAGAGAAGAATTAGAACATTTTGAGCAAGTAAACCAATGGTTAGAACGCCGTAATATTCCATTAGCTCCTCTAAATTCTCCTCCTTATGGAGCAGCTTTAAATAGTAAAGTGCGACGGAATGAACCTGAAAGAATGTTAGATTTATTATTAGTTTACTGTTTAATTGAAGCTCGAAGTCACGAACGTTTAGGATTACTTGCAGATTACTGTCCAGAACCAGAGTTAGCAAAATTTTATCGTAGTTTAATGGCATCTGAAGCCAGACATTATGGAATATATTGGATTTTAGCCACAACTTATTTTGAACAAGAAAAAGTAGAGGAAAGATTAGAGGAATTAGCAATATTTGAAAGTGAAATTCTGAGCAATTTACATCCCGAACCACGCATTCATAGTTAACTAGCTATCAGCTTTTAGCTCTCAGCTCTCAGCTCTTATGATGGGGTTTATATGAATATAGACTTTAAAGGGTGAACGGCCGTTAGCTTCGCATAACTATCGTGAACGCACCTACAGAGGTAGGGAAGTAGTAAACATCAGAGTAATACACACCTACTGGCTAATAATCTCTCAAAAAATTATTGAATTTTACTAATTACTTAATCATTAAAGTCTGGCATAAATATAGTATTATTTTTGAGAAATGGTATTAAATATTAGGTGGCGTGGTAATTTATTTTTTACTTTTTTAAACCAAGATTACTAATGTGTATCTTGATAATTTATATCATGTCCGAACGCAATTGTTTGTGTAAACCTAAGGGTGAATATCTACAGGAAATTTAGATTTTTTTCTTGCTCAATAGCCTTCCTATCTCTTCTTTCCTCTTCCCTCTTCCTTCTTCCTTACCTTTGCTATACAATACCGATGCTACCAGACATGATATTATTTGTTTGAAAATTAAAAATAAACAATGTGGTATTTGCTTATAGGAATTCTATTTCAATTGCAGGTAAACAAACCTTTGAATTTAGGCAACAGGTAACAGGGGTAAAAGTTTGAGAATTTTTATATATCCTTTGATTTTTGACAAATCATTTTAGATTGCTATAAAACCTTTAACCTACCACCTACCACCTAAAACCTTCTACCTAAAACCTTCTTAAATTATGAAAAAATATTATCGTGATTTTGTAATTAGAAATTGGCAACCAGATGACCGTCAAATAGTAGCAAATATTATCAGTTCTGTTCTGGCAGAATACGGTTTAAACTGGGAACCCAAAGATGCAGATCGAGATGTCTTACAAGTAGAAAAATTTTATCAAAATGTAGGAGGAGAATTTTGGGTAATAGAAAAACAAGAAAAAATATTAGGCACTGCCGCATATTATACAATTTCACGAGGTAATAAAGCAGCCGAAATTAGAAAGATGTACTTATTGCCAGAAGTCAGAAATCAAGGTTTAGGAAAATTTTTATTAAAAGAATTAGAAAACAAAATTATAGAATGTAAATTTCAAGAAATTTGGATAGAAACAGCAACAGTATTGCAAGAAGCTGTTAAATTATATGAAAGTAGCGGTTATCACTTAACAACTGGTGTAGAAACCAAACGCTGCGATCGCATTTATCAAAAAATTCTAGACACAAAATAAACAGTAAATTAATTAAGATTGTCGCCTTAGATGAGAAAAATTTACCTACCACCTAACACCTAACACGCAACAAAAGCGTAACAAAAATTATATGGATTTACGTTATCTCATTCCCTTTTTCGACCCCAAAGTCCAAACATGGACTATAGAAGCTAGACTATTGCGATGGTTCACATTCCTTTGGTTATTTATCGGTTTAGTAGTATTGTTTTCCGCCTCCTATTCCAGTGGTGCAACAGAATATGGAGATGGTCTATACTTTTTTAAAAGGCAGTTAATATGGGCTTTAGTAGGAACGATGGGATTTAATATAATTGTTTATACCCGCTTATCTACTATGCTGCAAACTGCCAAAATAGGCATAATTTTAATACTCACTCTACTATTTCTCACCCTGGTACCAGGAATAGGAACTACAATTAATGGTGCAACTCGCTGGATATCTTTAGGCCCAGTAGTTATTCAACCATCTGAACTAATGAAACCTTTTTTGGTGCTGCAAGCAGCTAATTTGTATAGTAAATGGAATCGCTTGACTTGGTTAGTAAGGATAACTTGGTTATGTACTTTTTCTTTGATACTAGCATCTATCTTACTGCAACCAAACTTAAGTACCACTGCCTTATGTGGTATGATTTTATGGTTTATTGCCTTTGCAGCAGGACTACCTTACTTTTATCTAGGAGGTATTGCTTTAGGTGGATTTCTTTTAGCTACCATTAGCGTCAGCATTAATGATTATCAGAGGAGGCGAGTTCTTTCTTTTACAAATCCTTGGGCAGATTCAATGGGGGATGGCTATCAGTTAATTCAAAGTTTACTAGCAGTCGCTTCTGGAGATATTTGGGGCAGCGGTTTCGGTTTATCTCAGCAAAAGCTACATTTTCTTCCTATTCCATATAGTGACTTTATATTTTCTGTTTATGCTGAAGAGTTTGGTTTTGTGGGAGCCTTATTACTGTTAATATTATTAGCTATATACAGTATTATTGCTTTGAGAGTTGCCTTAAAAGCTACTAGAATGGCACATCAACTTGTAGCCATTGGAGTAATGATAGCTTTAGTAGGTCAGTCTTTCTTAAATATAGGTGTTGCGACTGGGATACTGCCAACTACAGGTTTACCATTGCCAATGTTTAGCTATGGCGGTAGTTCAATGATTGGTAGTTTGTCGCTAGCTGGATTATTAGTTAGAGTAGCTAGAGAAGAAAATCAGGCAGATGTTTTAATCTTGAAAGAACGTCGCTTACGAAGGCAACGCTATGTGCAATAGATATCTCCGGAAAAGAGGCAGTAGGCAGTAGGCAGTAGGCAGTAGGCAGTAGGGGGAAAGAATTGATAATTTCTGTGTGATAATTGATTTGATTTTTTATTATCATGCCTATGTCTAATAAATATCTTCAGAAAAGAGGAAAACCAGAACTGGGAAAATAGTGTATATCTAAAAATAGATTTTACTTTTGATTTGTGGAGGTTCCTAATATAGAACTACAAGAACTGCTTAGGACATTTTTTAATCCTAAAACCCTTTTACATTTTGCTATTCTCTGTTCCCTGTTCCCTATTCCCTATTCCCTAGCGCGTAGCGCTATAATTTATTAGACTAAGTTTAGTTATTATTGTTACTGACAAATCCAAATAAATCTGATGAGTATGCAAAAGCTTCATTTTTTAATATCAGATGACGATCTTTATCTTTACTGAGCCATCCTTGCTGTTGTAATTTTCCCAAAATTCTCGTGACAGTTACTCGCGTTGTACAAATTGCACCAGCAATATCTTGATGAGTCAAGCGAATACTCAACCGAGTACCATCAGTCACTGGCTGGCCAAATTCTTGCTTCAACAATAATAATAACTGATGGAGACGGTCTTCTACTCGTCTTTGTCCAACAATCGCTAACAAGGCCTCTGTTTGCCGAAATCGTCTTCCTAATTGAGGTAACAATTCTTGGGCTAATTTTGGGGAAGCCTCTATCTCGATCATTGTGTACCACATTAGACAAACATCTGACAAAGCATTTGCCCGATAAGTCTGCAAGTGGGAAAAACAACTACCAAAGCACATAGAAGGTCCACCCCATCCGAGTAGACCTTCTTCGCCTATTGGATAAAGAGTACTGAGTCGCACTAAACCTTGACAAATTTGCCAGACACCTTGCGACATTAGAGGTATTGTTTCTCCTTTATTAAAAAAGTGTAGATGACGTTCAGAACTTGTATTGTAATTATTAGTTTCTATAGTTGCTCTAGAACTTTGAGCCATATTTATACATTCCAGTTTACATATACTGGTTTTATATACATAGTACTCAGACTATCCTCACAAAGTAAAGGTTAGGTAATTAAAAGATTAGTAATAGGTTAAACTTTTTTGATCATCATTCAATCCCACTCAGTAAGGCAGGATAAACAAGCATCATTTTTTTTTAGATGAGATAAATCTTCTTTATAGCAGAAGGAAGAAGGGGCTTAGTTATCTAGGAGAGGACCGAAAGAGCGAAAAATCTTTCATTGTCTGAGTTTTAAGCTTTTAATATGTCCTAAACTTTGCTTCGACTGCTATACATATTTTCTTTTCTGCTTTTTACTCAATCTTTACCTACTACCAATTTTGGATAAATAAACTTCTTGCAAAAGTAAAAATTAAATATTCACTTCTTTTTTTGTTTTTTATTTTACCTCTACAAGAAGTCTAATATACCAGAATTTATATCGCAGGTCGCAATAATTCAGAGCGGAAATTTTGTCTAACTTGAATATTAAGATATCGTCTTTGCAAAACCTGCCATTTTCGCCATGCTTGATGCCAATTTTGTTGGAGTTGCTTCTCTAAGGTAGGAAGAACTTTGTCAATTTTAGATTGCAAAACATTTTCCAGAAATTCTCTTAAAACAGCACCATCTTGAATATCACCCAGATATTCCTGAATTTCTTTCATATCTTTTAAATAAGCTTCATAAGTCTGACCATAAAATTCAGTAAACAAGCTCATCTGGTAACGAACCCGCTTTACTTCTTTACGCAGACTATGTAGATTTTCCTCATCTTTATCGCTAATACTTATAAAAGAAACATCATTATTTATTTTGACAACTTGATGCTTGGAATTAGTTCTTTGTAGTAAAAAATCCTGATTATCACTTGTTTCTAAATCCTCTGTTTCAATACCAACCAACCAGCCAGGATGAAGCAGTAATTGACTAACTTCAGGTAATAATAAATCTGGTAATACCTCTTGAATAGGCAGGCGAGAAATATCTGTATAAATTGGCTTATCCAACCATTCCTGTAATTTCTGCTTCAACATTAGATAATTCTTATTTCCAAGTATTCCTCGTACTTTTTTAAAAGCTTGACGACGTTGTTTTCGTAATTGCTGCATAACCTTCTCTAACTCTGCCTGTTCTTGAGGAGGTAAATTTGGTTGATAGCGATTTTGAAGCGCTTCTAAAAGAACATCTAAATCTCTTAAACCCCCTAAACAACGAGCAATTTTACCAATTTTTTGATCTTGAGCTGCTTTTGGCAAAGTGACAACTGGCCTAAAACCTTGAGCAGCAGAGCGCAAGCGACGCATACCCACACGCATTTGATGTAGTTCCTCTGGGTCTTGATCTTTGAGTACCTCTGGTTCGTGTCTGAGGGTTTTCTGAAAATGCTTTTCAAAAGCTAAGGATGCCCAGTCTCCAAGACTATTTACTTTCGGCAATACTTGTGTTGTCATAGTTAATTGAAACCCTAACTCAACTTTTGCAGTCACGTCTACAATATTCTGAAAAACTTCTATAATAACACTTTTTGTGGATTTTTAACAAATTTTATTGTCTATTTGTTGCTGCCTCAACTCTTTTACAGCAATTTTCTACTTAAATAAGGTAGAGAGTTTTGGAGTTTTAAGTGAATAGAAAACAAGACAAGAATTAAGATTAAGATTAATATTAATATAACTTACGCAAAAATACTGTATGTAGTAAACAAAAACTATAGTAACACACTATATATAGCATTGATAACTGGGAAATGTGTAAGTCCCCATAGAGTCACATTCATTAACTATGACGTAAAGACGTTGTATATAAGGTATCTATATATTAGACTTGTCGCTTTATAACTTAAAAATTCCCCAAAAACCTTGTTCTGTAAGGATTGTAGCTATTGGATGG
>NZ_RCBY01000509.1 GCF_003838195.1 Okeania hirsuta | reverse complement strand
CATAATTCACTGTCCCATTATCTACGACGATTACCAGTCCAGCACTTAAAGCAGAGTCAGCTGTCCAGATGGCACTATTTTCGCCTATTGAAGCATAAAAGCGATTCCCAGACCAACCTTCGTCAGTAAACCTAATTCGAGTTCCTGCATCAACATTTTCAAGTAATACAAAGGCAAATCTTTCTGGATCATCAGTTTGGTAGGCAAAAATAGATAAACAGCCATTTGATAATAAGGTTCCTGGCCATGGTTCTGGATTTTGAGTAACTGTAAAGCTAGGGAAGGCAGCAGGCCAAACCAGGCTATTGCTTAATAACCAATTCTGAGGATCATTCAACTCCCGCCTCAATTGAGCTTTATTTCCTGTCGTAATACAACCTACAAATCGACCATTTTCCTGATGAAAATCTAAATCATGCCCAAAGGCTGTTGATAGTAAACCCAGAGAATTGGGCAATCGAGAATAGTCTTCATTAGCTGCGCCAGCATTGGATAGCCAACGTCTAGTTGCAAGGCCGGCTATAAAACGGGGATTTCCAATATCCCCTTGATATGCCAGAATATTATCTCCTGCTGCTGCTCCCGTATTATTTAGCAAATTTAGATTTCCACATAATGAACCATAGTTAACGCTCCCATTGTCCACTACTACTACTACTCCAGCACTTAATGCAGAATCTGCTGTCCAGATAGCACTATTTTCCCCTATTGAAGCGTAAAAGCGATTCCCAGACCAGCCCTCATCAGTAAATCTAATTCGAGTTCCAACAACTACATCTTCCAATAAAACAAAGGCAAAACGTTCAGGATCATCTGTTTGATAGGCTACAAAAGCTATATCACCTGCTGCCAAAGTAGTTCCTCGGCCAGGGCAGTTCTGGTTTGTTACAGTGAAGGTAGGAAAATTAGCAGGCCAAACTAAACTATTGCTTAATAACCAATTTGAGATCATTCAACTCCCGCCTCAATGAGCTTTATTTCCTGTCGTAATACAACTACAAATCGACCATTTTCCTGATGAAAATCTAAATCATGCCAAAGGCAGTTGAAATAAGGCAAAGATTAGGCAAACGGGATAGTCTCATTAGCTGCGCCAGCATTGGATAGCCAACGTCGGTTGCAAACAGCTAGGAACGAGGATCCATATCCCTTGATAAGCAAGGATATTATCTCCTGCTGCAGAGCCGGTATTATTTAGCAAACTTAGATTTCCACATAATGAACCATAGTTAACGCTCCCATTGTCCACTACCACTACTACCCTGAACTCAATGCAGTCAGCTGTCCAGATAGAACTATTCTCACCTACAGCTGCATAAAATCGACTTCCAGACAGCCCTCATCAGTAAATCTAATTCGTGTCCCAGCAACTACATCTTCATAAAACAAAGGCAAAACGTTCAGGATACTGTTTGATAGGCTACAAAGCTATATCACTGCTGCCAAAGTAGTTCCCGGCCAGGGTTCTGGTTTTGCGTTACAGTGAAGGCAGGAATTAGCAGGCAAACAACGAATTCTTCTTCCCCAGTTCTGAGGATCATTGATCTCACGACGAAGCTGAGCTTCGTACCTTTAGTAAAAACCTCTATAAAATCCGTATCTGCATGAGAATCTATGTCCATCCCAAAGCAGTATTAAAGAGTCCTAAGGTATTAGGTAAGACAGAAAAATCTTCATTACTCGAATTAATTGCACCAACCATCGTCTAGAACCAATAGCTGCGACAAAACTTGGATTCGAACTTGCTCCCTGGAAAGCAATTATCTGATCCCGAGCCATTACTAGTTCCATTTAAACCATCCAGCTTCCCTACAACCGATCTAAATTTGCCTGGATTGGTAGCGGTTCCCTGAACTTCTATACTGATGACTGTCCCGGCTGATATAGCTGAAGTAGAAGTCCAGGTACAAGTACTTTCATTTAGGGTGGTATATAAGGCTGAACCATTCCAGCCACTATCGGTAAACTTGATTTTTGTATTCGCACTAATATCTTCTAACAGGACAAAGGCAAATCGATCAGGGTTGTCCATTTGATAAGCAATGAATGCAATGTCGCCGGGGATTAAGCTGGTTTGGGCAACATTTCTATGGGGAATAAATATAAACAGACTCAGATAGATAAAAATTTTGGGATATCTGAACTTTTTTGGAGTAAAAAATGATTTCATATCTTTTAGTTTAAGGAATTAACTTATTGTGGATAATGGTTTTAAGAGAGAGTAGCTGCA
>NZ_RCBY01000508.1 GCF_003838195.1 Okeania hirsuta | reverse complement strand
GAATCCCCATGTAATTTTCCTCCTGTCTCCTGTCTCCTGTCTCCTGTCTCCTTCTTCAAATGGAATATGGAATCTGCTGTATTTACAACAAGGAACAAGTTGGTGTTTGACTGATGTTGATGATGAACCGTAAGACAGAGAAATACTTTTCCCACTGTTGCCTGTTGCCTGTTGCCTGTTGCCTATTCCCTGCTATACAACTAAAACTAAGCCAGACTAATGTCAAATTTTTACTCGACAAATTATTAATATGAAACCCGAACAAAGGATTTCTATTTCCCTATCTAATATCGTATTAATTATTAGTAGTTTTTTACTACTAATTCTGCTATGGCAAGTGCGAAGTCTAATTGTACTTTTAATGGTGGCAGTAGTTTTAGCTGCATCAATTTCACCATTAGTAAACATCACAGAAAAAATGAAATTCCCCCGTTGGTTAGGGGTAATTATAGTTTATTTAACCCTCATTTCTGGATTGATAAGTGTAGCTTTAACTATTGGTCCACCAGTATTAGATCAAATAGAAAAACTCTTACGCCAATTACCATTATTTTCTGAAAGCATCAGCGATATTTTTGAGGATTTTGTAAGTTCTTTAAATCAAAGTCCTCCTGATTGGATTAATCAAATTTTTGATACTAAATCTGTCGCCAGTTGGGTAATTCGTTCTAGTCAACAATTATTACTACGTTCTTATAGTTTAACTAAAGGTGTATTGGGAGGAGTAGTTAGTTTAATATTGGCTTTATTTATTTCAGGTTATATGTTAGCAGATAGCAAAACCTTGATTAATGGTTTAGTAAAACTTTTTCCTCAACCTTGGGATAAAAGACTGGAAAATCAAGTTGTTCCTGTTACTCAAAGAATGGGAGGTTATATTAGGGGACGTATCATAGTTTCTGCCATTTTAGGTATAGCAACTACCACTGGTTTAGGATTTTTAGGATTGAAAGATTTTTCCCTAGGTTTAGGAGCAATAGCTTCTGTTACAAACTTAATACCTTTTATTGGTCCCATTTTAGGTGCTATCCCGGCTTTAATTGTGGCTATTGCTAAAGGTGGATGGTTATTTTTGTGGGTAATAATTTTGTATTATATTATCCAAAATGTGGAAACTTATGTACTCGATCCTTTACTGGTTGGTTCCTCTGTTGGAGTACATCCTTTATATCAATTACTATCAGTTTTAGTGGGGATTCAATTATTAGGAATTATCGGCGCTTTGATTGTTCCACCTTGGTTCGCTGGAGGTGCTGCTTTGGTAGAAAATTTATATTTAAAACCTAAATTAGAAGCAGAAAATATGCAGCCTCTAGTTACGAATAATGGCGATCATAATTCACCACCCGTGACTTCTTGATTTGAGTTTTTAGGTGTTAAGTAATAGGTTGTAGTTTGATAGATAAAAATTATGGCTGTAGCTGATGATTCTTTCAGACAATCAATCTGAAAAGAGCGCAAATTAACTATCAACAGACTTTCTAAAATCTGCTAACTTTTAACTTTAGTTGATATTTCCAAAAAATTGGTAACATTTGTCGCCGACCCGGGGTCCTACCGCTATTCCTTAGTTTCCCGAATTACTACTCCCTACTCCCTAGAACCTCAGGGCTGTTTCATTCTAAACTGTGCCATTTTATGTATTGACGAAACCACATTATTTACAGCTTGAGGAAATTTATCTTTCGCTGTCTGAAAATCAATAAATTCATTGTCAAAATCTAGAATGAAATGACCCTGCTAGAACCTACGGACGTTGCATGCAATGTCCCTACCTAAAACAAACGAATTTTGTACCTCACGCTTTTTGGGAATTGCTATATCAACTATGGGGATTTAAAATTCTTGAAGAAGGAGACAGGAGACAGGAGACAGGAGACAGGAGGAAAATTACATGGGGATTCTCACCCCAAGTAATTTTGAACACCGTGTAGACGGTGGGGTATTAAACCCACAAAGAAAATGATAAATTGGTAGTGCTAAACAAGTAATCATTTTTGAATTTTTACTCCTAAAAATTCAATTCAAGGAATATACTAACCAATATCCTTAAGTCTTTCTGACTACCCATAAATTTAGCTCTTCCTATACCAGCACTCCTCGTAGCGGTTGTGCAGAAAATATCTGAGAATTAGTAGATCCTTAAATATGAGTAAGACTTTCAGATTTTTTACACAGAGTAAGAAAGTTTTACAAATCATTTAGGATTGCTATATAATTGAAATACTATAGTAATTTCAATT
>NZ_RCBY01000507.1 GCF_003838195.1 Okeania hirsuta | reverse complement strand
CATTTCACCCAAACTCCGTATGAAATCTGATGATAGACTTGGTGGTAGTTTAATGACTGGTAACAGTTTTAACTGCCAAATGGGGATTATTGGTGCAATACAGCCGGAGGTATTTCAGGATTTATTGAGTCAGACAAACCTTCGCAGTGCAGGTCATTTTGCTAGATTCAACTACTTATGGATGGAGAACAAACCACTAACCTTAGAAGAAGTGATTTCAGGTGGCAGTGCAGTTGACGTTACTGAGGATATTTATAAATTATTGGTTTGGGCTGCTCAACTACCAGGGCAAAAATTTATGTTTTCGCCGGATGCTTTTAAATATATTGTCACTAAAATCAGCTTGGTGGAAACTAAAGCCATGGAGGAAAATAACCAGATTATGGCTGAATTTTTGAATAAATTTCCTGGTAAGTTTCTGAGGCATTGTGGGTTGCTTCATTTATTATTTAGCTATCCAAATGAACCAACTAATTTAATTCCTCAGTCAGTTTGTCAAGTGGCTTTTGACAGTATAGTTCAACAACAATATTTTATTGAAAAAGTTTGTTTGCTGAAGCCTGAACCAGCACTTTCTGATATGCTAAAAAGTCTCTTAGATTATTGTCAAAGAAAGGATAAATTTTTATCTGGTTCTGATATTGTTACTAGCAAGAAATTTGACAAAGTTAAACCTAAATTTACTGCTCAAGTGGCCAGAAGTTACTTTAAGGATTTGGCTGAAATGGGCTATGGACAATTAGAAGGCTCTGGAACGCGATTGAGATTTAAAGCATTTACCCAAAACCCAGTAGAAATAGCTGAAATTCAATCATAGTAAGTATTTAACTACCCAGAAATGTACCCAATTTAACCCAGTAGTTCTGGGTAATCTCTGGGTAGGTCTGGGTATATTTGGGTTAATCTCTGGGTTCTCTAATCTTTATCCTGTAAAGATTTCAGCTTAAATCACTGGGAATTGGGTAGTTCCCAGAAAAAATCAAAATCCCAATAGCCTCTATTGGACACATCCTATATTTAGAGGCTACTATCTGCTATATAATTGGCCATCAATTAATGAGAAAATTAGTCTAAAATTTTCTAAGATATTAAATTCTAAGATTAATTATTACGAGGGTCGTTGTGAAAAAAAATCCTAATTCATAAAGAGAATATTGGGTCAAAAATTAAAAATCTTCAGAGTATAAAGTTAGAGGTTGTTATTTAGAAAAGGTGGAGTAATAGTAGTAACTTTAACCTTGGCGGAGCCACAGTTTATGTATCTGCTACTGTTACTATCGCTGATGGCAGAATGTAAGTATTGAACAAATTCGGTAGCAATACTTTAGCGTCAGCGGCCTGCACTGTCCGTCGGTTTCATCATGATTTTTGTATTTTTTTATTATGTGAGGACGTGTGCAGGTAAAGTGTTTCAGCATAGCGGTACCGAATTTGTCACCGTTGTTTTGCGGTTGCGCTATCATTGTTTGCCGACTACTAAAGCTGCCAAAAACGCAATCATTGACTGAATTTTTTTAGCCATCCAAAAGACTCAAAGATTACGGAAACTTAATCAACGACGGCTCCCCTGAGACGGAACCTTAGAAAGAATTAATTTGTTTAAGGGGGGCTTAATGGTTACTAGTGTTGAACAAAAAATTACAATTGAAAAATGGGGATATGCAGTTGAACATCCAGAAGATTTGGTGGATGAAGATATACAATTTGGCTTTAAGCTTATTAATAATAGAGAACAACAATGTTACTATTCATATTTATATGTAGAGATTGGTCTGGTATTTGAGATGGTTAATAAAGGAAAGCCTGGTATACATAGAACAGTTGATGCAGCAATTGAGTATTTAATGTCTCTTGCTGATTATGTTGTTAGAGTACATCGAATTATACGTCTAGTTCCAGTTAAACTGTGCGTATAAGATAAATTATACGTGTGGCGTTGTTTTCTGTCCGTTTCCTCTCGCAACGCCATCTCGAGCAGAAACAGTTGATTCATTTTTGTTAGACTGTGCTAAACCAGCGGCACCAGCAATTGCTGTTCCAGCTAACCCGATTCCGGATGACCATTTGGCATCATCACTATCGGTAACTAAGACAGTAACTCCAATGATTCCACCAATCGTTGCAATAAAGATAGGGGTTATGGAGTAAATGAATTCAGGAGTGAGTAGTTTCATCTTTAGTAATCCTTCATGGGTGCAGAAATTGTTCTTTCTATGGCAAATCTTTGTACGAAGAGAGTTCTATTTCTAGGGAGTTTCGTATAACAGGTTCGCCATAT
>NZ_RCBY01000506.1 GCF_003838195.1 Okeania hirsuta | reverse complement strand
ATATATTTATTTTTAACAGTAAAGGTAAATAAATAATAAATCATGGAATTTCTGACTCAAAACTGTTGGTGGATACCTTTTTATGGTTTAATTGGAGCAATTTTGACTTTACCCTGGTCAACAGGGATAATTCAACGTACGGGACCACGGCCAGCAGCTTATTTTAATATCTTGATGACGTTATTGGCCTTTATTCATGGTTCCATTGTTTATCAAGCTGTTTGTCACCAAGAACCACGAGAAATCATATTCAACTGGCTACAAACGGCAGACCTCAACTTATCTTTTGCCTTTAATATCTCATCTGTAACCGTTGGAGCAATGGATGTTGTGACGGGTTTCAGTCTATTAGCCCAACTTTATGCTTTGGGATATTTAGAAAAGGATTGGGCGCTAGCCAGATTTTTTGGACTAATGGGATTTTTTGAGGCAGCAATGAGTGGCTTAACAATTAGTGACTCTTTGTTCATTTCCTATACTTTGCTAGAAATGCTGACTCTTTCTACTTATTTGTTAGTAGGTTTTTGGTATGCTCAACCCCTGGTCGTAACAGCAGCTAGAGATGCGTTTTTAACGAAGCGAGTCGGAGATGTTTTACTACTCATGGGAGTAGTTGCCATATCAGCTTTAGCTGGCAGTATGAATTTTACTGACCTATATGAATGGGCTGAAAGAGTAGAACTTTCTCCTATTACTGGTAATTTGTTAGGATTGGCTTTGATTGCGGGGCCAATAGGTAAATGCGCTCAATTTCCTCTGCATCTATGGTTGGATAAGGCAATGGAAGGGCCAAACCCAGCTTCAATTTTGCGGAATACTGTGGTGGTTGCCATGGGAGCTTATGTACTGATCCAAATGCAGCCGATTTTAATTATTGCTCCTATAGCTCTAGATGTATTAGTGGTGATCGGAACTATAACTGCGATCGGAGCTTCTCTTGTTGCTTTAGCTCAAATTGACCTTAAGCGTGCTTTGTCTCATTCTACCAGTGCTTACCTAGGTTTAGTGTTTATTTCTGTTGGTACACAATGGACTGGTAGAATGAGACAAAGCACGCTTTAGCTCAAATTGACCTTAAGCGTGCTTTGTCTCATTCTACCAGTGCTTACCTAGGTTTAGTGTTTATTTCTGTTGGTACACAATGGACTGGTTTTGGCTTGCTGTTACTATTAGCTCATTGCATTGCTAAAGCGCTATTATTTATGAGTGCTGGAGGGGTAATTTTGACTACAAATAGCCAAAATCTTACAGAAATGGGGGGTTTGGGGTCTCGAATGCCAGTTACGACAACTTCTTTCTTAGTAGGTACTGCAGGTTTAATCGGGTTATTACCTTTAGGGGGTTTCTGGGCGTTACGACAAGGTTTAGATGTGTTTTGGATTATCGATCCTTGGGTTGTACCTGTTTTGTTATTTGTTAATTTCCTGACTGCTTTAAATTTAACCCGTGTTTATCGTTTGGTGTTCTGGGGTGAATCTCAACCGAAAACGAAACGGGCACCAGAAGTTCCCTGGCCAATGGCTGTACCGATGGTATCGTTAATTATCGTTACTCTACTCACACCGATAATGATGCAACGGTTATCACTATTACCTGACTGGGGTTATATTAATTTAGCTGTTGTGATTTTGTTAGTTGCATCTGGTTTGATTGGTGTTATTTTTGGTAGCATGATGGAGTTAGGCAGAATTTGGTCTCGACCAGTATATGCTCCTTTGCGTTTTGTTCAAGATTTGCTTGCTTATGATTTCTATATCGATCGTTTCTACGATGTAACTGTGGTATTTGCGGTTAGCCAACTTTCAAGGTTAAATGCTTGGGTTGACCGTTATATTGTTGATGGAGTTGTTAATTTAGTTGGTTTGGCAACGATTTTTAGTGGGGAGGGTTTGAAGTATGGGGTATCTGGTAAAGGTCAATCTTATGTGCTTACTATTCTGATAGGGGTTGGTGTCTTGGGGGTTTTGGCACTGTGGTTGATTGATTTTAGCTTTTGAAGGTAAGGAAGAATGAAGAAGGCAGAAGGGTTAGAGCGGAAGGGTTAGAGCGGAAGGGCGAAAAACGTTTTGGTATTAGTGCTTTTACTCAAGTTCTTATCCATAAATATTCAAATATTTCTTCCTGTTGCTTATTCCCTATTTTCTAGAGATATCTATTAGAGTTGTCGCTTTATAACTGAAAAAAATCCCAAAAACCTTGTTTTGTAAGGATTGTAGCTATTGGAAAATAAAAATGCTTGGAATTATTGCTCTGTCTAGGTTAGAGTGATTTTTTCCCTTTATTTAGCGACAACTCTA
>NZ_RCBY01000505.1 GCF_003838195.1 Okeania hirsuta | reverse complement strand
CCATTAGAGGGAAACAAATTCAGAGTTTAATCCGTAAGATGAAGCAGAAAATTAAGAAAATTGAACGAGAAGGAGAGGTGATTCCTCGTGATTGTCATATCATTCGTTATCAAGTCAATAGAAATCAGAAACTGTACTATTATTATAAATTACAATCTACTTCACCGATTTTTCCTATGGCTACTGATAGTCAGAAAAAAACTAAATATAAGTATTTAGGAAAAGGGGGAAGTGAAGCTCATATTGATGCAGTTGAAAAAATGACTCGAAGGAATCTTATTGATGAGTTGGAGAGAGTTGTTCATTCCCTTCAAGAAAGTTATTTAGATATTTGTTTTGGTGGAGAAATTGAACCAGACCCATCCTATGATCTTCAGGATGATAAATAATGTGAGAAACGAAGATAATTCCAGATTTGATTTCTAATACAATCACCGATTAGTTAGTGTAATACTTACGCTAACCACTTTTTCTTTTTGTCCAAAGTCCAATTATTAGCCATTTATTGTTAATTATTCTTGTGTTTACTTCAACGTAGAGACCTTGCATGCAACGTCCCTACCCACTCCCCTACGCCATTGCTGAGGGGCGGGATGAATATAAGTGGGATGGGTATCTTGCCTGCGGTGAAAATATCAGGAACGGGGGGAACGGGAACGGGCAAGATGCCCATTCCACAAAACGATTAAAATCACCCCGCATTTATGCAACGCTCCCCTACTCCCCCACAATGCGAAAATGTAGCAAATAATTTATCAAATTGGTATAATACCCCGCCGTCTACAGGATGTTGACAATTGGTTGAGGTTTGAGTCCCCATCCACTTCTTCCTTCTTCCTTCTTCAAGAAGGTTGACGACAAATACCAAATACAGAGGTGTAACCATGTAAAAATGTACTACCACCCACCGGACCAATTTCACCATTACAGAAAAAGCCACTGATAGGAATATTCAAATAACTACTAAATAATCTAGAATCAAAATTAGGTTTACCATATAATCCTTCTCCTCTTCCCAAACAAGCAAACATTAAAGCAGTAGCATTATTTGTAGATTTAGTCTCAAAAGAAACTTCTCTTTGATAGCGCTCTAGTAAAATTTCTAAATCTTCTGCTGAGGTATTAGCATCTCGTAAATGAAATTGAATTCGTTGGCCCGCCCTTACCTTATCACCAATGGCTATCGCTCCTGCTTTAGGGTCAACTCCAATTAAATTACGGATGAGAAAATCTCCCTGTTTTAAGTTTTGCTGAAATTCGTCTCTTACTATACCGACAAAGAGAGAATTTTCTGCTAGCTTCCTGTCTTGTTCGTTGAGATTTTGTACTAAGCCTTGTAATGCTTCTAGCGGAGATTGTTTAATACCACCTACCATTTGGTCAGAACTAACTAATTCTTCAAGTTCTAGAACTATATTACGTTCTCCTTCTGTAACACGATATGGTTTACCAATAGGCCGACAGCCTTGTGCTACTATTGTTTCTAAAATAATATTGCCAGATAGAGAGACTCCTACAGCTCCTTCTTCACAAAGGCGGTCTTCACAAAAAAGTCCTGCACTGTTACCATTTGGGCCACTACTAGCTAATCCTCCTACTTTAGCTGAATTAGGATAAGCATAATCTAGCCCTTGAAGCAGGTCATTGATTTTGGCAGAAAATGGGTCAGCGAGTATAATAAATTGAGGATTGTCTGTAGTAGGTACTCCGATGAGATTACACCAGTCATCGGGAGAACTGTCTAAGTCTGGTAGTTGTTCTGCACAGATGTGAAAAGCTGTTACTGTGACTTCTGGCAAATGTGCCAAACTGAGACTAATGGCTGGTTGGTGTTCTAATTCTTGTGGTTTTCCATCATCTTTCATACCAACTATACCACCACCTCCACAACCGACGAGTACTGTTTCTGGTAAATATTCTTTTAGTAGAGGCATGAGTCGTGAATATTCACTGGTAAAGGCTGAGGAGATAAATACCAGTCCTAAATTTGCTGTAGTTCCTAATGATTCTAAACTTTTTTGTGCTACTTCTTTAACTGCTGCTTCTAATGAGGGACGGGTTGATAGAGAGTTTGACCACTGCATGTATACGGAGGCTCCTTGTGAATATATTTTTAATATTAATATTTCAGTATAGGTGAAGTTCTCTCCCGTTAAATCGGAGATGATAACGGAAGTTTCTCAAACAAAAAAGTTTCTTGCTCCTGCTGGCGCAACGTTGCACGAACACAGGTTGATTAACGTCTTACGCCTCCACAAGCAGGCAAGGTGATACCCACCTCGTTTAATGTTTTATTGCAATATGTTAATTGCAGCATTCTCATCTCTATCTAAAACTATTTTACATAATGGAC
>NZ_RCBY01000504.1 GCF_003838195.1 Okeania hirsuta | reverse complement strand
GATTTAGGAGCCATTTTTAACGGTAAAGGCAAACTTGTTTCCATTAAGTTTAACCCCTCCGGTAATCACGATATCATATCAAAGACTAAAGTAGGTTTAAGCCCTGAAGGATTTGACCTCAGCCCTGATGGAAACTATGCCATCGTGGCGAATATGAGGCGCACATATGGGCCGAAAGCTTTTTGGTTTGTACCAGCTCGAACAGGAGCTTCTCTTTCCCTGGTCAAGGTAGATCCGGAAACCGGCATACTAAAAACTTTGGGTAAGGAGTATCTTTTTGAAGGAGTTCTGCCAGAAGATGCCATTTTCGATACAGAAAGCAACAGTATTGCGGTAGCTGTTTATCATGAACAGGATGAACTTTTTCCAACCCATGGATGGCTAGACCTTTGGAATTGAAAGATGAGCAATTGGTTAAAACTGCAGAAAAACTTCCACTCACCCGGGGAGTACATAATTTACTATTAATCGAAAAATAAAATGTGCATGAATATGTTAAAGAAAGCATTTCTCCTTTCCTTGATTATAGGTCTTTCTGTTAAATCTATACATTCGCAGGACTCTAGAAACCCCAGTACGGGGAGTTTCTCAACTACTGTTAATCCTTCTTTTTTCATACTCGGTGGATATAGTATAAAGGGATTTTATCATTTACCTAAAAAATGGACTTTCGGAATAGCAGCAGAAGCAAGTTTTGAGTTGCCAGAGTTTGCCAGAAATCAATTTTTTGATAACGAAAATGATATCAACGTTAATTGGGATTATCTGGTAGGCATAGAGGCAAGGTTCAGGTTTACGATAGCCCTATTGATAAAGGCCTGTATTTGCAAGGTACATTTGGCTACGAAGGCTGGACAATTGACAATCGAAAAGGGATGGAAGATACCTTCGAAAATTGGTACAGCAGTCTAGGGTTTGGGTATAATTGGTATCCCTTCAAAAAACCAATTTTCACCTGGGAGCCTCCTATAATATTGTTTTCATATTAAATAATACCGAGGAACGTATGGTCGGAGAAAGTATTTATCATATCAGACCCATAGTTCCCCCTTCATTTGCACCTACCATATATCTGGGTTGGAGGTTTTAGTATCTTAAAAATATTATAGACCTATAAGTCAACCGATTTTGGCACGTGACAAGACAAGACACAAGTGGCGATAATCAAGATTATGTTAAGTTATAAATGAATTACTTCTTAAAACAGCTTCATTAGAGTTCTTAGGTATAAAGTAAAGCCCAGCAGTAAGCTGGGCTTTACTTAAAAGGAATCAATTTTGATGATTCGAATGGTGATTGTCTTTTTTATTCAGGGATCATGGCCCCTGAACCCTGAACAGGGGAAAGGGAATACCATTGGATTAGTGGCCAATAATTATTGGTAGGCTACGAACCTAAATGGGTCCAGGGCTTAATATCAATTATCGAGACAGTATCCCTTAAAGTGTGTAAACTCCATCTGTGAGGTTTAAAGCAATTCAGTTAGAGTTTAACTCTATCATCAAAGATCGCAATAAATTGATTAAGAATAATGGGCCAGTTCTTTGATGGCATGGTCCATTTTTTCGTTATCTCGAAAATGGCCAGATAGACTGACTTTTTTAGGGCCTTATCCGTCGGGAAAGACATCTTGTTTTTGGTATACTTTCTAATCTTTCCATTGAGATTTTCAATCAGATTAGTGGTGTAAATGATCTTCCTAATCTCGGGCGGGAAATCAAAAAAAGCGGTGAGTTCTTCCCAGTTGTCTCTCCAAGACTTGATTGCATAGGGATACTTATGGTTCCAGTTTTTGGAAAAGTCTTCTAAAGCGGCCTGAGCTGCTTCTCTGTTTACCGCAGAGTAAATAGGTTTCATATCCTTGGCAAAGGCCTTACGATCCTTCCAGACTACATATTTAGCAGCGTTTCGGATCTGGTGGACTACACAGATCTGGGTGTCAGCTTGAGGAAAACAGAACGAATGGTCTTTGTAAAGCCCTGGAGGTTATCAGTTACAGTAATCAGGATATCTTCTACTCCACGGGTTTTCAGATCTGTCAATACCCCCATCCAGAAGCTAGCGGCCTCTGAGCCTCCTAACCACATACCCAGAACCTCTTTCTTACCATCATTCTTGAGTCCCACAGCTAGGTAAATGGTCTTATTCACCACACGGGAGTTGTCCCTGACTTTGAAGACAATTCCATCCATCCAGACGATCAAATACTGGGCTTCCAGGGGCCTGTTTTGCCAAGCCAGGATATCTTCAGAGATTTTATCAGTGATCTTGGAAATGGCAGAGGTGGAAATCTGAAAATCATAGAGTTCCAGAATTTGGGCTTCTATATCTGCATTGCTCATCCCTTTGGCGTAGAGCGATATCACC
>NZ_RCBY01000503.1 GCF_003838195.1 Okeania hirsuta | reverse complement strand
CATCTCTTTGGTGGAGCGAAAACAGATTGGGCCCGACTTCTGTCATGCCAAAGCCCTGGCGAATGGCGATGCCTTTCTCCTGCCAGACTTCAATGAGGGGAATTGGCATGGCTTCTCCCCCTACAATCATGTAGTGCAGACGGGAGAGGTTTGCCTGTTTAAATCCCTTTTCATCTTTTAGCATGCCGAGCATGGTCGGAACAGCCATGCACAAAGTCGCATGTTCTTCCTCCAATGCTTCCAGAACCTGATCCGCTTCAAACTTCTTCAACAAACACACATAGCCCCCATGGTGCCATAAGGGAGTCAAAAGTACGTTCCACCCACCCGTGTGAAAGGGAGGCATAAAATTGACAGTCCGACTTTCAGTATTGATTAACAGACTCATGGCAGTATTTATGCTGTTCCAGAATAACATGCCATGCGTGTAAATTGAGCCTTTGGGAAAACCCGTCGTCCCGGAAGTGTAGAGAATGAAGATGGGATCATCTGCTTGCAAGTGGCAACTGCTAAAAAGATATGCTTTCCTTTGCAGAATAGCCTTCCAGGTCTACCATTTTTAGCGTTCGAGGGATGGAAGCAAAGCTCGGACATGCCTGAATCAGTGCCCCAAAATCCTCCTGATAAATCAGCATAGCAGGCGCAGCATCTTTGAGCATATAATCCAACTCCGCGGATGTGAGTCGATAGTTTAAGGGAACTATGATCATCCCACTTTTTTGTGCCGCCACAAATACCAGGATAAATTCCGGCTATATTCTGCAATCACCCCTATACGATTCCCTTTCTGAAGGCCTTGCTCTGAAAATAAGCCGCAAGCCTACTCCCATTTCGATTCAGTTCGGCATAGCTGAGCGTTCTTTGGGTATCGTATTCTTTAACGGCAATTTTATCCGGACTATAGCGCGCCCATTTGGCTGCCCAATCTGTAGCTAAGAAATTCATAGACTTAGAGTTTAAAGGCAGCACTGGCAAAAGCCAGTCCTCCTCCTGAACCAATAAAATAGATCAGATCCTCCTTTATTAATCAAGCCTTTTCCCAGGCATCGCAATACGTAAGCGGAAGGCAGGCGGAACCTGTATATCCGTATTGATGCATAGCTGTATGGGCCTTTTTTCGGTCTAACTCAAGCCGATCCATGGTTTCCCAAATGCTGTTGATATTGAGTTGGGTAATGAAATACTGCTTTACTTCCGCCGGTTTCTTCCCAATTTTATCCGAGAGGACACGTGCCATATCTTCCCAGGTTTCCGGATTAAGTTCTTTGGGAAAGCGTTTGACAAATTCTAATTGCTGACGAATTTCTCCCTTTGATTGAGGATTGATGGAATGTTTAACTCCCTCCCGCATAGATACCCATCCATTCATTGTACTGGCCCATAGCCCTCATTTCCCCTCCCAAAAATCCCTGCCTGCTTCTTCCGCTTGCTTCAAGTACAAAAGCTCCTGCTCCATCAGCGAAGAGCGTAACTGTTTTTTTATCCTGATGATTCAGGTACTTACTCATGGCATATGCCCCTACTACAAGTACTTTGCGGTACTGAACATCTGCCGGATAAAATTTGCTGCTGTTGTAAGGGCTGTAACAAAGCCTGCACAAAGCCGAATTGATGTCAAACGTTCCAGCTTTTTGTGCTCCAAGTCGATTTTGGAGAACGGTGGCAGTGGAAGGGGAAATAAACTCAGGTGTATCGGTTGAAACTATGATCAAGTCTATTTCCCCTGCTTCCAGTTTGCATTTTCCAATGCTTTTTGGGCAGCTCGTTCCGCAAGATCAGCAGTGCTTTCTCCTTCCTCGCACCAGCGTCTTTCATGAATGTGCAGGTTTTCTCTGAGCCAGGTATCAACGTCCTCTTGCAAGAGATCGTTGAACCAGGAATTAGGCAAAACCCGCTCGGGAACATAAGCCCCTGCCGAGGCGATAATTGCATTTGGCATGAAAACTTCTCTCGCTTATTTAGGGCTTACCTCAGGGAGATTCAGGCGTAATTCAACGGTATACAATCCGCTGTTGGCGCTGATGCCGTGAATTCCCGCAGTTCCTGATTAAATAAATTACTAGCTGCAAATCCCAGGCTAAACATCTCACTGAATCGATATCCCAAGCCTATATCCATTGTAGCAAAACCTCCTAATGGCCCATAATTGAAGGTATCTGCGCTCCTGGCATTTTCAACAATAGGTACGCCTCTGTAGGTCAACTCCGGATGAGATTGAGAAGCAATTTGGAAACTGGAAAAGTAGTCATAAGCCTCTACCCATCTGAGGTAAGCATTTGCATAAAATTTACTTCCGCTATAGTTAAGGCCTATACCTGCCTTATTGGTAGGGGCATTTACCAGGATATCCAGGAAGTTAACTACTCCGTCATTA
>NZ_RCBY01000502.1 GCF_003838195.1 Okeania hirsuta | reverse complement strand
ACTCCCCTACTCCCCCACTCAATAAAATGTAGCAAATATTTATCAAATTAGTATAATACCCTGCCGTCTACATGGTATTTAAAATTGCTTGAGGTTATCAGACACGAAGTACCAAGTGCTTGACTATCTCCATCCACTTTTTCGATCTTTCAGTCCTTCTTTCTTCTTTCTTCTTCCTTCTTCCTTCTTCCTTCTTTTATTGGAAAATCAAAAATGGGGGTATCTCTTCTGTGCGAAAAGAATACCCCCTATACTTGTAACTAAAATCAGGTTATGTCTATAGCATACCAGCACTACCAAGTCCTAAAATTATTCCAGCCCCCAAAATATGACCAAAGCTAGTAGTAGCTAACAATTCTGGTATGCCAAACCCAGTAAAAATGGCTGGTAATGATACTGGTAAATCAGGCCCTTGTCCACGATTGTTCTTGGAAATAGCATAGTAACCAATTACAATTGCCACTAGGTTGCAAGTTATCATTACAATTGCTACTTTTGGAGACCACTCTGCAGAGAGGGGTTGAGATTGTGCTGCTAAAATTAAGCCAGAGTAAATCAAGTTTTTATCTCCTTAAATCACAGAAATTTGGCTATTTGACTTAAATGTTTGATTGAATCAATTTATGTTTTGCAAATTATCAATAAATTTTAGTAAGAAGCTATAATTTGTTTTAATAATTAACAATAACCTTAAGTTTTAATACAAAGATGTACAATTAAGCTCTTAGCAGGTAAAATAAATGCGCGTAAAAATTTGTGGGATTACAAAATTAGAGCAAGGACAAGCGATCGCTCAAATGGGAGCAACAGCTTTAGGATTTATCTGTGTTCCAACATCGCCTCGGTATATTACCGCAGAAAAAATCAGAAATATCGTTGTTCAACTACCAAAAAATATTGATAAAATCGGGGTATTTGTTAACCCAGAAATTGATTTTTTATCGGAAATAATTATTCAGACCCAATTGACTGGCATACAACTACATGGAGACGAATCTCCAGAATTTTGTCATCAGCTACGTCAATCAATACCAGATAATATAGAAATAATTAAAGCATTCAGAATCAAATCTCCTCAAGATTTAACAAGAGTAAATAGTTATGAAAATTATGTCGAGACTTTACTCCTAGATGCTTATCATCCAGATAAATTAGGAGGCACTGGTCAAACCTTAGATTGGAAAATTCTTAAAGATTTTCACCCTACTTGTCCTTGGTTTTTAGCAGGTGGTTTAACACCAGAAAATATCACAGTATCAATTCAACAATTCATCATTGAATCTAGCCATAAATTCTGTGGTATAGACTTATCTAGTGGAGTAGAAATAGCGCCTGGGTATAAAGATTTAATTAAAGTCAAAAAATTATTTAATAGTTTGGCTCAACTTAGGGTTAAAGTGTAGAAAAACATCAAGTATTATGACTGATACAAGTTTAAAAGTTTTTGTTTGTAGTTTTGCTCTACCCCATAAAATATCTATATCTATACTTAGGGTTTTAGCCCTACTACGATCTCTAATTATAACTATTCAACCGGACATGATATAAAATTTTAGTAGTAATCAAGACTCAGGTAGGGAAGCAGTCGGTAAGGGGACCTACAAGAGTCAAAATATAAAAGGATTTTGATTATTCTTAATTGTTATTAAATATCTCATATAGTAATTCCCATATTGGTGAGGTACAAAATTGATTTGTTTTAGGGAATAGGGAATAGAATAGAATAGAATAGAAGTAAAGATAAAAGATAGGTGTACCTCATTAGTCTGAGAAACGCTATAAATATTCAGGGTAAACATTTAGCCATTAGTTTAAATAGGGTTTGCTGATTAAATATCGCGCGTATTGACTGGTATTAGTTTGAGCAATTTTAGGTCTGGAGGGGGTGCGAGGTTTTAGGTGGTAATGGTTCAAAAATTCAGGATTTTGGTCAAGAGTTGAGCAGAACAATCTTGGGACAAAACGCCCGCTCCTACCTCCTCGCTCGTTCCCATTTCTCCTGTCTCCTGTCTCCTGTCTCCTGTCTCCTACCCTCACCCATAAGACTTATGAGCGCAAACCCTAAATAGTCGCTCTCAAAAAAGTCAAGGTCCGGCAAGAAAAGAGTGAGGTTATGGGTATTAGATAAAAAGGTGGTGGTGCATAGTAATAGTAGAGATAGTGTGGGGAGTAGGGGAGTGTGGTAAGAAATTAAAAAATATGTATCTTTACAATTACTATTCAGGACAACCGATAAAAAACAATAAATTATTCCAACACTCTTGATTCACTTTTATCTTTTTATTTTGGGTTTAATACCCCACCGTCTACACGGTGTTGACAATTGGTTGGGGTTTGAGTCCCCATCCATTTTTTCTTCCTTCTTCCTTCTTCCTTCTTCCTTCTT
>NZ_RCBY01000501.1 GCF_003838195.1 Okeania hirsuta | reverse complement strand
AATTTTTTTAAGTTTTTTCACTAATAAAAATTATTAAAAATACGGTGCAAAAACTCACACTTAGGGTAGACAAATAAACTTGATTTACCACAGAATATCCATATCTCAAGATTTGCCCACCCTACTTAATCTTACTTGATTTTAGCGATCGCCTACCTAAACTGTAAATTTCTCAGTTATCCGTTTCATCGCCTCGTTAACATTTTCCCGACTATTAAAAGCGGAAATTCGGAAGTAACCTTCACCTGCAGCACCGAAACCTGAACCGGGTGTACCGACAACATTACAGTTGTGCAACAGTTTATCGAAAAAATCCCAACTAGACAAACCTGTAGGAGTCTGCACCCAAACATAAGGCGCATTCACACCACCATAAATAGTTAACCCTGCTGCTTGTAACTGGGAACAAATAATTTTGGCATTCTCTAAATAAAATTCGATCAATGCTCTAACTTGTGCTTTTCCTTCCTCGGAGTAAACTGCCTCAGCACCACGCTGCACAATATAAGAAACTCCATTAAATTTTGTGCAATGACGGCGGTTCCACAATTTCCATATTTCCACATCCGAACCATCAGCAGCTTTCCCTTTGAGAGTTTTCGGCACAACAGTCAGCGCACAACGAGTACCAGTAAAACCAGCATTCTTAGAAAAGGAGCGAAATTCTATTGCGCAATCTTTTGCTCCTTCTATTTCATATATAGAGTGGGGAAGACTTGCATCAGTAATAAATGCTTCGTAAGCAGCATCGAACAAAATAATCGCATCATTCGCTTTTGCATAATCTACCCAAGTCTGGAGATATTCTTTTGTGGCAGTGGCACCAGTGGGGTTATTGGGGAAACATAGATAAATCAAATCTACCTTTTGAGTAGGAAGTTCGGCAGTAAAATTATTTTCTGCGGTAATTGGTAAATAAACTAAACCCTCATATTCCCCTTTTTCATTCACATCTCCTGTATTACCTGCCATTACATTAGTATCTACATACACCGGATAAACTGGGTCAGTCACGGCAATAGTATTATCGTGGCCAAAAATGTCGAGAATATTACCAGTGTCGCATTTAGATCCATCAGAGATGAAAATTTCCGAGGCATCAATATCACATCCCCTAGCTTGGAAATCTTCAGCAGCAATTTTCTCCCGCAACCAACCATAACCTTGTTCTGGGCCATAACCTTTAAAAGTAGAGCGATCGCCCATTTCTTCTACTGCTTTAATAATGGCCTGACGACAAGCTGCTGGCAGGGGTTCGGTGACGTCCCCAATACCTAGTTTAATAATTTTGGCCTCTGGGTGAGCTTCAGCGAAGGTATTTACTCGACGGGCGATTTCTGGGAATAGATATCCTGCTTTAAGTTTGAGGTAATTATTGTTAATTGTTGCCATGATAGATTGCCAAAAATGATTTACAACAGATCAGTATGTCAGATTATCCCCATTTTTGTTAACTAGGCAACATTGTTTCTTTTTTCCGCAAAACCTAACTATAACAATCCTATTTAAGTTGTAATATTTTGCTGGCAGTTAGGAGTTAGGAGTCAGGAGTCAGGAGTTAGAATTTATTCATGTTTTCAGTTCAAATTAAATATTATAAAAATTTTCACAACCAATTTAGGATTACTATATTTAAACCTGTAATTTTTTTTGGTAATTCCTGTGAATTAACTACTGCTCATAGGTAGTTTTAACAATTATTGAAGAAGGCAGAAGGCAGAAGTTAGAAGGTAAGCATTCAGGTGTCAGCTATACAGCCATCAGCTATTAACTTAATTGCGCTTTTTTGAGGAATCAGAATTGAAATATTTAACAGAATTAAAATTCTGAAATAAATTAGCTACTTGCTCACGACTCAAACTCAATATTACTCAAATCCTCAAACTACTAATTCCTGTTAACGTAGTTCCTCCGGAGGAGGAAAGCTGACCGCTAATGGCTGAATGCTGAGGTTATAAGTTAGATTTGATCGACTAAAAACTTTGATAAGACGATAGTTTCGGGCAATTATTTGACATTTAAACTTGGAAACTATTTGTGACATCCCTAAAGTTAATTGGTATAAGAAAGAAGAAGTAAAAAGTAATAAGGCTTTAGTTATCTAGGAGAGAAGGAAGAAGGCAAAAGTGAATGGGAATAGTCTTCGACAAACCACTTTTTGTCTACAATTGATTGGGGTTTATAGAAACCCTTTCAGGTGGGATATTAAACTCATCAAGAAAAAGATAATTACCTCTCCTAAAAACCCATAGGATTGACGAAGGGGATTTTTGGGATTTATTTCTTCTTTACAGAAAAGCTTTTTCACCTTAATTATTCGGTAAAACTCTTGTTTTGCTCTAGATTAATATCAATAACTGTCAAAGTATTTCTGGGAGATAAGTTAGT
>NZ_RCBY01000500.1 GCF_003838195.1 Okeania hirsuta | reverse complement strand
CTGAAACAGGCGCACTTTTTTCGTTCCCAAAAAGGCACTTGTCTTTATATGTCAATGCTTTTATATTTAATCAGCAAGCCCTAATTAATTATTAATTATTAATTGTTGAACAATTTAATTCACAACAAAAGTCTACTCCACTGCTACCCCAAAGCGATCGCCTTGTTGCAAAACATCTAATATCATGTCCAGTTAAATAGTTCTAATTACAGCTCGTAGTAGGGATTTAGCCTTTGAGAAACCTATATTAGGGCTAAAATATCTCATATATAGCAATGTGCGCTGGCATATTTACAAATGACAGGAACTGTCCAATAGCTAAAAGTTTTATCTTATCAGCTTTTTATTCCCCCTTCCGGAGCTGTTGCCTTCCGGAGCTGTTGCCTGCGCACAGCGCTATAGTTTTTCTTCAGTAGTATGGGCTAAATTGGACATATCTACAGCCATGAATTGCCATGGATTAAGATGGTTTTAGAGCCGGAATATAAATATTATCATACCGATTAAACCGGATATACTATTAATAATTTCTGACTACTTCAAAAGTAAAAAACAGTCCGTAATGTACCAGTAAAAATAGTGCCATTACTCTTTTGATTACTAGGGTCAAAAACAAGTTGCAAAACAGGAGAAATCTGAATATTATCGTTCACTGCATAATTATAAAAAACTTCCAAATTGGTCTGAGTTGAATTACCAATGTCATCCACAACAAAAGGCTGTCCAACTGCAACCCCCAAGCGATCGCCTTCTTGCAAAACATCTAATCCAGAAATACCTGCCATCCAATAGTTCGGATTAATATCTCCAAAATCTGTATCGTCATAGCTACTGTACCCATAGCGACCAAAAACAGCAAACTTGCTAGAAAAACCCCACTCAAAATTCACCCCCACTGCATCAAAATTGCGAGCAAAAACTTTTCCTCCACTGTAAAGCAAACGTAGACTAAATCTAGACGAAGGATTATATTCAAATTCCACCATTCCTTGATGAAAACCAAATAGACCCCTGGACCCCCTGCCATCAGAATAGAGTAGTGATGTAAACACAGAAACTGGCAACGGACCTTGACCGTTTTGGGAAGGGTTAGCTGAGTCTGGGGCAATGTATAAAGCACGAAGATTGAAAGCACTGCCACCAGGATTCCATTCTAATATTGCTCCACCACCAATGCCATTAACAGGAAATGCAACGTAGTTATAAACTAGGTTTTCTGTGGAAAAGTCGCGAAAACTTAAATCAGCGTAACTATTATTATCTATATAATCCAATGCTTCTATTAACGGTCCGATAGATAGAGACAAATTTTCCACGACCTGAAAACTGTAGAAAGCTCTCCCAATACCAAAATTGTCATCTCCTGGGGGGCGTTTGGAGAAATCTAGAATACTACCAAAGTTGGGCTCGAGTATAGCTGTAGCGTTATCAATAAAACCATTACTACCTGTATCAACCCGTAGTTTTAATAAGTCTGTACCTCGGAAACTGGTATCAAAATCGAAAACTACTCGATATAGAAACGTAGCTTGAGGATTTTCGTCTGCAAGCTCTATTCCATTGGGGTCAATGAGGCGATCGCCATCAAACCCACCAGCATTCACTGCAAAAATTGTCTGACCGTTTAATTTGGTGGTAGTGGAAAACTGTTGCGCTTCTAAAGCATCTACTCGATTTTCTAAACCTTCAGTGCGTGCTTTCAGATTAGCTATTTCTACCTGAAAATCTTGTATAAGTCTTTCGATAACTATCAGGTCGTCTTGTTGAATTAATTCTGCTTGACTTTCTGCCAGGAAACTTTCAATGGTTTGCCAACAAGCATTTACAGCGGCTGCAAATTCATATCTGGTGATGGCGCGGTTGCCTCGGTAAGTATTGTCAGGATAACCAGAGAGACAGTCGTAGCGATCGCGTAAACTTATTAATGCTTCATAAGCCCAGTCGGAGGGTAAAATATCATCTAGTTGGTAAACAGGTATTTGTTGAGTAATAGGGTCATTAGACTTAGAATTACTAAATTCTTCAGCATACTTTTGAATTTCTCCCATCAGCTCCTGTTTTTCTTCTGTTGCCAGAGTAGGGCGAGTGCTTAAACATGATAAATTGATTAAAATCAAGCTAATAACGATACATATTTTACGATTATGATTTTTTTTATCAATACCATGAATTTCAAATATTTGCAAAACATTTCTCCCTAAAAGTAGTCTATTGTGATGTCAGATTTTATCATTAATACGAGACAATTTAGTCTTGGGAGGTGGGATGAATTAGGAAAAAATCTTGTTGGAATTAACAATTTAGACGCTGTTGGCAAACAAAATATTTAGGTAGTCCTGCATGGGTTTTGGTGAAGATATATATTTTTTAATTTCTCCCATACTCCCC
>NZ_RCBY01000050.1 GCF_003838195.1 Okeania hirsuta | reverse complement strand
CAACTTCCCTCTAGATTTGGCTGCTGTAGAAGCTCCTTCTATCAATGGTTAATTTCTAGTTGATTGATTGAATTAAAAAAGTCCTCTATTTGGAGGGCTTTTTTTTTGCTTAAAAGTTTAATGAGCGATGGGTAACATGATCGCCTTTTTCAAAATCCCCTCTATCAAATATCACATGACTTGCGCAAAAACACCAGGTAGACAAAGTTCAAACTATAGTGTTTAAACTAAAACAGAGGTTAATTCAGAATTAATGGCTTAAGGTGTTCTTAGTAGTTTAGTAGTAAATTTTTTTAGCTTTTCAACCTCCTAATGTGAGGAAATATGCTGAATTTGCTAGTTTTTTTTAAAAGCCACAATTTCTGATTTGTTTTGTTTTTTACCTCCACTATAAAATGAAATTTAATTAATTCTTGCTCTATTTATTCAGTAGTTTTTTTGCGAGTAATTAACTTCATTAAAATGAGTGAGATAAATTTATTGAAAGTTTGTTAAAAAAAGATTATTGTAAAATTTGTTTATCTTTGTTCTTTATGGGTTTAATTCCCCACTGCCTACATGATGTCTAGAATTGCTTGGGGTAGATGCGGAGTGGCTTGTAAAAGACTATTCTAATACACTTTTTTTCCTTGTTCCTTCTTTCTTCCTCAAGCTCAAATAAATTATTTAATCATTAGAACTAAGTGCTTAAACCAAGAGTGCTTTCTAGAAATCTAACTTCAATATTTGCAATTTGTTTGCCTATATCGTGAAAGCCATTTAAATATTTAATTTCATTAGCATCATTTTCAGATGCTATATTTGCGAAAATACTGAGTTGATTTAGAGCAGAATTTGTATCAGTATTTTCAAGATAGTTATCTAGTAAAATTTGAAAATGTGCCATCAGCATTTTATTTGTTGTACATCTGATAATTTCTTTGAGGTTTTCTACTGAAAGTTGCTGATTATGGTTATTGGGATCGATTTTAAACTCCTCGCAGATTTGCTGAATAACTATTTCTTGAATATTCATTTTTATTTCTCCTTAATAATTGAGTGACTTGGCTCAGATAGATTCAGTTTCTCAATTTACTAGTGAAGAAGGCTGATAGCCTCATTTCACCTACAATTTGCATAATAGCCAAGGCTAGCAATGGATGTCAAGGTATTAGTGTAGATAAACAAGGTATTAGTGTAGATAAATAATATATAATTCCGATAATTAGTTATCGTATAAGTCAGTAGTCAGGAATCAGGAGTCAGAAGTTTAGAGTAGGGAGTCAGTGGTCGAGATCAAGGAAGGATGAGAGTAGGAATTATCTAGGGATATTCTGGGATTTTATGTCTGTTCTGTATTGAATGGAAGTATAAAGTGCGACAAATGTATAATCGGATTTCATATGAGTCTTGTTCTCAAACTCTATATCCCTTGCTAGAATAGAATTTAGCAATGGCTAGCAAAGGTTAAAGGTATGAAGAAACAAAGACCGAGAAACTCTGATGGGACATTTAAAGAAGACCCTGAAGCCTTGACCAAAAAATCTATAGGTCTGAGGATTAGCAAAAAGAAGATGCCCAAGTTAGAGAAAGTTGCGAAACAGAGCGGAATATCAACAACAGAAATTTGTAGAATGATTATTGAGGAATGGCTTGATGCTCTTGAGTCTAAAGATGAGCAAAAAAAATCTATGATTTCTGAGGGAAAGTTATTGGCCTGATTGGAGATTATTTGTCCAATCAAGTAAATCAACCTCTATCTTCAAAATATAATTCTACGAAACTTCACAAACAAAGAGCTTTAGAACTTTATTATGATGGACTTAGTTGTCAGGATATAGCTGAAAAATTAGAGTTTGAGGGTTATAGAAATCGTAAGAATAAACCTTTTAGTTCTACTTCAATTAGGAAATGGATTAAAGATAGCAGTTAGTAATTGAGTTGCACTAACCATACTGTAAAAGAAATAGCTAAAGTGCAACTAAAAGTTTTATTATCATCATTATTTAGACCGAACATGATATAGAAATCTGTGCAATAACTGTAAAATTTGCTTAACTAACTGAAAGCTGAATTACTGTTTGCGGGGCATTTCGTCAGAAAACACTTTTTAATATACACGAAAAAATCTAAAATTCTTTCTTAAATTAAGCTGTCTTATCATTAATTAATATATTTTCATACAACCGTATATTAAAGACTTCTATAGCAACTGCCATTACTACTCTTGACTTATGAAATATCTAAAACAACAGAATATTAATAATTAGGGTTTGCGCTCAAAAGTCTTTTAGTAGGGGTAGGAGACAGGAGACAGGAGACAGGAGACAGGAGAAATGGGAATGAGTGAGGAGGTAGGCGTAAGAATTGTCCCTTGATTTTTCTGCCATAATCGTCCCAAAATACTAGCTTTTTGAGCGTTTTAGACTGAAACAGGTACACTTTTTAAAGGCCCCAAAAAGGCACTTGTCTTTATATATCAATGCTTTTAGATTTATTCAGCAAGCCCTAATTAACTTTCTTCCTTCTTCCTTCTACTATATATAATTTTCAAAGAAGTTTTTAAGTTACCTTGAATGCTAGATATAAAAGATAATTTTGAGCGGCCGCTATAGACAAAAATAATCATTTCTCTTGCTTACCCTTTTAAGGAAATAAAAAGCGGTCGATTTTCGGAGTTTCCCGAAGGGTGGGATGGCAAGGAAACCCGCTCTTGCAGAGCAGCTCCGCTAACACCATATCCAATCCACCAAGAGAAAGAAAATTTTTGCATCTTATTGCCTCTCTATTACAGGAGGTACTGATAACTGTTAGCACAGTTCCTCCAAAGGAGGCTATCTGATAACTGAATTGATATACGTTCAAATTTTTTGCTAAATAAAAAACAACTAATTAACCTCATAAGTTTTACTTTATAGGCAACAATATTTCAAATTCAGTTCCTACTCCTGGAGTTGAGTTAATATGTAATTTTCCCTGATGGTTATCAACAACAATTTGATAACTAATTGCCAGTCCTAAACCAGTACCTTTACCTACAGGTTTTGTAGTAAAAAATCTATCAAAAATTTGCTTTTGAATTTCGTAGGCAATACCAAGACCATTATCAACGATACGAATTGAGAGCCAACCATAAATTTCTTTAGAATCTTCAGTAGAAGTTACATTACCTTTCATCTGATAATTAGAATTTAATTCTATGTCATGAGCAGATTTATCCACATTTTGATCTGTATTTTCAGATAAATCTTTAGCTTTAGTATGAATCCATATTTTACCTGGTCTACTATCAGTTTCTTTTTCTTGATACTCTTCTAGAGCATCAAGAGCATTCGTAATCAAATTCATAAACACTTGACTAATTTGACCAGAATGACACAAAATCAACGGTAAATCCCCATAATTTTTAATAATTTCAACTCCACTAACCTTCCAACGATTCTTTAAAATTAATAGAGTACCATCTAAACATTCATTAATATTTGTTTCTTTGCGTTTAGTACCTTCCATGTGAGAAAAATTGCGGAGACTACTAACCAATTGCATCATCCGGTCAGCCGAAATTTCTATACTATTCATCATCTCCAAGTAATCATGTTTGACAAATTCAAAATCAATATCTTCTTTTAAATCTTCAACTTCTTTTATTGGTTCAGGAATATTTTTCTCATAAGTATTAATCAATTTAAGAAAGTCTTGATAATAACCAGACATAAACTTAGAATTACCTGCCACACAATTAATTGGATTTCTCAGTTCGTGGGCTAAACCTGCCACCATTTGCCCTAACATTGCAAGTTTTTCAGTTTGAATTAGTTGTGCTTGAGTTTGTTTCTGTAATAAATCTTTAGCAAGTTGATGAATATAAGATTGAGCAATAAGTAATTTTTGAGTTTCTAAAACTTGATAATCTTCTGGAGAATTTTCTACAATAACTGGTTCATAAATAAATTCTTGAGGTCTCTTTACTGCTTTATCAGCAGCATCTACAATAGGTGTATCTCCTGAGAAGATTAATAATTCAGACTTAATAAAGTCGTATAAGACCTTAACGGAACGATTTAAAAAAATTTCTCTTCCATATTGGCGACTCAACGTTTTGAGAAATTGCTGTTGAGAAATCATACCAATGAATTTACCCGATTTTGTTAAAATAATACCTGGAAGTAGGGGATTTTCTTCAAAAACTTTAGCTAAACTAATTCCTGATGTATCAATTTCAACCCGGATACTATGAAGTTGTAAATCTTTTACAGTGGAACCTAAATCAAGATGGTTATTTAAGTAAGAAAACATAGGTAATAAAGAATAATTAATGACTATTGTAAAGTTTGAGTAATTTGTTCTTAAATCTTTTTAGCTAAGATACCGAGTGACTTAAAATACAGTTCCAGATGAAGTAATAACTGATAAATATTGATGGTTTTATCATACCAATTTTTTTAAATAAATTTAATTTTATGCAATAAAAGCATTACTAATTGAGGATGAAGCACCTGAGTTTACTCCCAAACCTGTTTAACATTACTAATCTCTATAAGCTTAAAAATCAGTAGACAATTTATTTGTCAGAAGGTCTTATAAATTGCTTTTCAGTTTGTTGAATAAAATATTTCGTTTGTCTTGATGTTCCAATCAAATATACCTTTGCCTATTTATTGAAGAGTTAATTGCCAAGATTCTTGAATTCGCAAAAGACAAATATAAACATATTTTACAACAATTAAAAACTATTTATTTTTCCATTTTACTTCAACTTAAGTATTTATACTAAACTAACATATAAAATCTATAAATTTCTTTATAGTTTTCATCATCTCCTTAACTTTTTCTTTGCCTGAAAATAATCTTTATCTGAATTTTTATCAAATTATTTTGGGCTATTTATCTCTATATAATTATGCATAAAAATTTATTGATAGATGATAACTTCAAACCATTTATAGCAATTTTAAATAAAAAAGTATTAGACATCTGTGAATATCAATCAAAATTATTAGCTAAAGAATATTGATTATTAATAAAATGCTTGAGAGTTACTTAATTCATAAAATAGAGTAAAATTCCTTATTTACAGAGCTAAATCAAATACTTCTTAGTAGAACCCATTTGATATCTTTGCACGCGGTATGTGCTTTTGGCATAGAAGTCAGAATTCAGTCCTGGTCAAGTCAGGAAATTCAGGAACGAGAATAGGGGAAAAAGCGGATGCAACCCCGTGCCGCCCTTAAGCGCAAGCTGTCGGAACCAGGCATTCCCATTCCGGGACGGTAGGGAACGGTGTCTTTGCCATGGGAACGCCGACCAAGAGAAGGGAACGCGCACCAAACAAGTAGAAAAATGCTCCCATCTCCCCATTTCCCCATCTCCCTATCTTTAACTATATAAGTAGTGAACACCGGATCTGGGAACAGCGGGAAAACATTCGGATCATCATCAGCATAAGTCCTAACCTACCTGTCTATTACTATAAATAAAATTTTTGCCCTTGTGTTTTCCATGAGGAATACCTCTAAATTGACTTGTGACTTTTTTAAAAAAACTTTTGACCAGGACGAGTAATCTCAATAATTAGATTTAAGATTCATACTAAATCCGGTTTCGATCAACACTATAGTGCTTAAAGGTAAAGGGTCAGCAGCAAATCATAGATGCTAACCCTAATTTATTCCTATTTAGCAAGGTTTGGCTCCAAACCTACTATTTTTTGTCAATTCTATTGTAACGATGACAAATATTTTTTATCAATTTAATAAGGGTAAATATATTACCTCTTACCCAGGGCAAACTCAATCTAGACAACTACAAAGATATCCAATTGGCATCTTTGATAGTGGTGTGGGTGGAATTGGTGTCTTAAAAGAATCATATCGCCAACTCTCCAGAGAGACCTTTATATATTTTGCTGATACAGCACGACTCCCCTATGGTACAAAATCTCAGGCAGAAATCGTACTATTTGTACGTCAAGTGCTAACATGGATGCAACATCAGGGTGTAAAAATGGTGATCGTTGCCTGCAATACTGCTACTGCTGCAGCAATAGATCGAGTAGCAGTTGAATACAATTTTCCCATTATTGGTATGATTGAACCTGGTGCAAATACAGTTGTCAACAGAGGGAACAAAAAAATAGGTGTCATCGCCACTCGACAGACAGTCAACAGCAATGCTTATCTAAATACTATTCTTAAATTAGATCCTTCAGTTTTAGTATTTCAAGTAGGAGCACCTGCTTTAGTACCATTAATTGAACAAGGCCGCATTAATGATGTGTATACTTTTGAGGTAGTGCGACAATATCTTAAACCCCTAATGGCACAACAGATAGATACCCTGATCTTAGGTTGTACCCACTACCCCCATCTACTTCATTTATTTAGACAAATTTTAGGCAATTCAGTACAGGTAGTAGACCCTGCCATTGCTGTTGTTAGCACTGCTGCTAGGGAACTTCAACGTTTGGGGATATCAAGCGATCGCCCTCCACACTGTACTAACTTCTATGTCAGTGGTAACCCAGAAGAATTTGCAAAAAAGGTGCAGCTATTCCTGGGTTTTACTCCGATAGTAGAGCAAGTTTGTTTAGAAGTGGAAAGAGTAACAGTTAAATCTGAATCTGTCGCTTGATTCATATAGCAGGGAACAGCGGTGCGACACCGCGGGGTGCGACAGAGGTCTGAACAAAGCGCCACCTGTGGGCGCATTCGCAAGCCAATCTAGCATCTGGTAGCGCACTCGGTGTGAGGGAACAGGCAACAGTGGAAAAAGAATTTCTAGGTTTGATCATCAGTCTATTTCCTAACCAACTTGTTCCTTGCTATAGCAATCCTATTTCAGTTGCGGGTAAAAATATCTTTGAATTTAGGGGACAGGGGTAAAAGTTTCAGAGTTTTTATATATCCTTAGATTTTTTACAAATCATTTAGGATTGTTATATAGCAAGCGTTAAAATATCCTTTTTATCGCACTCCTCAAAAAGAATTCTATACTTATGCAAAACTTCAATGATTCAGTAATTAGTAAGATTCAATGACGTTCATAGCTATTATTAGCCAGTAAGTGTATATTATTCTTATGTTTACTACTCCCACTCTCCATCTCCCCATCTCCCCATCTTCCCCACTGCCCCACTCAAGAAAACATAGAAAAGTTTTTGAGATTTGCTATGATTTGGTGCCGTTCTGAGACTTACATTGTATTCAACAGCGTCAAATATTTTTTTTAGTAGAAACTAGATTAATTTGATTTTTTTAGATATTATTTTTATTTTGTTCCATTTCAATTGAGCCTTAATTAGTTGATTTTAATCAAGTTCAATTAGTTTATATGTATCAAAATATAGGCATAAATATATCCTATCTATTCACAAATTGTATTTGTTATGCTAAACTCTTGTGCATCAATATGGTCATCACTAAGGAAAAAAATTTATGGCTGATATTACAGTTTTAGTTGAGAATGTAGCTTCTGGAGAAAGTGCAGATAGTAGTATATTCTTATCTCAGATGTGGGTGGGTTTTCATGATGGAAACTTTGACCTTTTTAATTCAGATCCAAGTGAAGCTGCTACTCCTGGTTTAGAAAGGTTAGCTGAAGATGCTATTATTGAACCAACAGGTGAATTTACAACTACTTTATCTACTGAATTTGACGATAGTGGAGCTGGTACTGTTCAAGGAATAGTTCAAGGACCAGTTGTTGAGGGGAGCAATTTTAGGGATTTTTTCCAAGGAGACATTGGTGTTGCCCAATTTACTGTGGATGAAAATGCTGACAGCAGTAGCTACTTTAGTTATGCTTCCATGATCCTGCCTAGTAATGATGCCTTTACTGGTAATGGAAATCCTACTAGGTTTGAAATTTTTGATGACAATGGAAATTTCTTAGGACTAGATTTTGTTGCTAATGGAACAGATATCTGGGATGCAGGAACAGAAGTAAATGATGAAGAACCTGCAAATACAGCAGCGCTAGGTCAAGAAGCTCCAGATACAGGAGAAGATGAAGATGGAACTGTTATGTTACATCCTGGTTTTATTGGCAGTGTGCGAGAAGGTGACGACGCACCAGGGAATATTTTACAAGCACGCCCTGACGCTGATTTCACCACAGAAGATAATGGTGTAGGTAATGAAATCGCCCGCATCAGTGTTTTACAAAATACGATCGATACTTCTGGTGAGAATCTTCTCAACGGTTCCGATACAGAGGATTTTCTCTCCGGTCTTGGAGGTGATGATACTTTAAATGGTCTTGGTGGAAGAGATTGGTTAGTTGGTGGTAGGGGTAACGACCTGCTCAGAGGTGGTGAAGGCGATGATATTTTGGCAGGTCGCATTGGGAACGATCGTATGCTTGGCGGTAATGGTGATGATATTTTAAATGGTGGTCAAGGTCGCGATCGCATCAATGGTGGTGCTGGTAACGATACTCTAACTGGTGGTGCAAGTATTGACCGCTTTATCTTCAACACTAATAGTACATTTTCTGCGAATGATGTAGGTGTAGATACAATTACTGATTTCAATCAAGGGCAAGACTTGATACTCCTTGACAAGACTACTTTTGCTGCGCTCCAAAGTGATGCTGGAGCAGGATTTAGTATTAGCAGCGAATTTGATGTGGTTGAGTCAGACGAAGCTGCTGCTACTTCTTCAGCTTTAATTGTTCACAGTACAGAAGCTGGTAATTTGTTCTATAATCCAAATGGTGCTGCAGAAGGTTTTGGTAATGGTGCTCAGTTTGCTAATGTACTTCCTGCTTTAACTGCAGACGACTTTGTTTTGCGAGCTTAGTTCCCATTTATACCTACACTTATAAGTAATAATTAGAGGGCAGGTTTTTAGAACTCGATCGCGCTTAAGTTAAAGCTTTCAATTAAACCTGCCCCTACAATTTTTTTTTACCTTTACAGGACTTACGCATAAGGTACGAAAAATTAGGATTTGAGATGGCTTCTGTGTGGGTCGCAATGACTAAAATTCGTTGTACTGTGTAAGTCCTATTTTAATTAGAGCTACCTACTTACCTCTGAATTTAATGCTTGTTTATTCACGAAATTTCAATCCAGGAAAAGGGTAGAAACAACTGCTTTTAGTACAATCAATAGCCCATATAATCCCCATTTTCTCTTGTTTAAACAACGTTCTCTACCACATCTAAGACACATATAATGGTTGCCGTTGTTGTTATCTTTTACCCACAAGCAATTATTTTTGTTACATTATTTTTGCATGATTTTTTTGCTCCTAAAGTCAACCTACAATTTCAGGATATCTAATTGTTATTTGGCTGTACAGGTAGACTTTTTGGCTCTACCCTAATTCTAGCTAGGAGTAATTTGGGGTAATTTGAGGTAATTTGGAGTAAATAATTTACCCTTTTGTTACAAAGTACATTTTCTAGTTATACTACATTAGGATAGAGTACTAATTGAGCTGATGGGGAACTTTGAACAGTGGGATTAATTTTTGAGAACTATTGCTAACCAAGCTGATTTGAAGGGTGAAGATAGAAAATTTTTTTTAAAGATATTTGACATAAAAAATGAAAATTTGACGGAAGAAAAATTTCGCGAGCAATTCCTTAGTAATTACTCTAAATACACATTTGAATATTACAGAAAAGCAGTTTTTCGTCAATTAAAAATTATTTGTAAAGATATAGACCATGATAGAAAAGGTAAATCTAAAGAAATCTTCAATTGGCTGAAAAGAGAATATGAAACTTGGTATACTCGAAAAGAACATCCTGATATTTTAACAGAATTTCCACAAAAAGTTTCTACTTTTAACAATTTTGATGTTTTACCAGAATCTCAACAACAAGTTTATAATCCATTTATTCCATTGACAGGAATTATAGATAATCCAAAGCTCTTTTTTAATAGAGAGCGAGAAATTAATAGAATTTTTGAGGTACTTAATAGTGGTAGTAGTGTTGCTATTATTGGCAATAGTGGAGTGGGAAAGTCTTCTCTGTTGAGGGCGATCGCTCAAAAAGCTACTCAGTATCTCAGGCAACCTCGAAGGCCAATTGATATAGATTTGCAGCATATTCATAGTGATAATGATTTTTATACAGCTCTTTGTGATGAAGTTGGTATTGAAAAGTGTAGCGGTTATAAATTAAAAAGAAATATCAAGGAATATCGAATTTTACTGTTGCTTGATGTGGTAGAAAATATGATTTATGACTGGTTTACCAATCAACTTCGTGGTCAGTTACGCGCTTTAGCAAATGATATTGTTCCTCCTTTACGTTTGGTAGTTGCTGCTTCTAAGAGACTAGATATTTTATTTCCAGATAGTGGGGAGAAAACTTCTCCATTTAAAAATATTTGTATTGAAGAATATCTAGAACCTTGGAATGAGGAAACTATTTGTGCTTTTATTAAGAGTCGCCTTCGGGCTAATTTTTTGGAGCAAGAATATCAAGGAATTAAGTTTAGTGAGGATGAGATTTCAGAGATTATTAAAACAAGTGGTGGCTATCCTGGTAAAGTGAAGCATCAATGTTATGAATTATTTGAAAGGAAAAAACTATAGTATTTCTTTAATCTATGAGATATAGTTCCAAATATTCCCTATTCCCTATTCCCTATTCCCTATTCCCTCCTATAATAACTGAAATAACTGAAATGACTATATTTCCCCACGACCAATTTGCCAAACAATATTTAGAAGAATTACTATCAAGTATTGGGGAAGTAAAAGCACCTCGTGAAGTTCGAGGAGAAGTCAGACAAATAGATGTTTGGTTTTCACCCCAACCACAACTTCAAGGAAATCCAGAAGAATTAGGATTATTAGGTCGCTTGGCTACAACTTCAGCTTTATTTGAACCTTATCGTAATCCTGTAACCCCTGATGAAATTGATAGTTGTCTTCTCAAATTACTGGAAGTTAAAGGATAAATTAAACGGGAAGCGAACCGAAATAAAACTCGTATTTCTATGAATGATTATCCTAAATTATGGATATTAACTCCTACAGCTTCCCAGAATATATTAGATGGATTTAGAGCTATATTAGATGAAGAAAACTGGTGTTCGGAAATTTACTTTTTAGGAGAATATTTCCGCACAGCAATAGTAGTGATTCATCAATTACCAAGAAGACCAGAAACAATGTGGCTGAGAATATTAGGTAGGGAAAAAGTTCAGTCTCAAGCCATTGATGAATTAAAAGCATTGCCCAAGGATAATATCCATCGAGAAAATGCTTTATTGTTATTAGCAGATTTGCTGAGTAATATAGAAGCAAATCCAGATAAAGATCCAGAAGATAGGGAGTTAATTATGAGATGATCACCACTTTTTTCTCAACGTTTAGAAGAAGCTACTCAGTCAGGAGTACAACAAGGAATACAACAAGGTGTACAACAAGGAATACGACAAATGATCGAAAACTTACTTGTATTTCGCTTTGGCCAATTAGATGACCAGCTAGAGGTAATTATTGAACAGATTATGGAGTTGCAAAAAGAAGATTTGAACAGGCTAATTTTACAGTTATCTAATTTATCTCGTGACGAATTATTAGCTAGATTTAGAGGAGAGAGATGAGATTATCACCACTTTTTGCTCAAGCTTTAGAAGAGGTTAATCAGTTGGAAAAACAAGAAGGAAGACAACAAGGTATACAACGAGATATACAACTAAGAAGACAAAAAGGGTATCAAGAAATGCTCGAAAGCTTGCTTATATTTCGCTTTGGCAAATTAGATAGCCAACTAGAGGTAATTCTTGAACAGATTATGGAGTTGCCAAAAGAAGATTTTAATAGGACAATTTTACAGTTATCTCACTTATCTCGTGACGAATTATTAGCTAGATTTGGAGGTGAAAATTGATGAAATTATAGTAATAATGTGGCAGGGACGTTCCATGGAATGTCCCTACAGAGTTATCATTTTTTTAATGTGGTTAATTCTTACTTTTGACTTTTGACTTTTGACTTTTAACTTCCCTATGTCTAAGCATTCTATTCTTCAGGCAAATAAATCTTACACTTTTCGTTCTTACTTTGAGTTGCCCTACGAAACTGAGGATATTTTAGCTGAATTTGACTACAATTTCAAAAGAGCAAGATTATCTTTGCCTACATCAAGTCGGCAACTGGAACGTTTGTCAGAATTACGTCAGCGAATTGAGGAAACTTTGCCTTTAGTTAGTTTGAGTAGTGAAGCAGCACGGCGAGAAATTTTAATTGCTCCGGTACTTTTAGAGGTTGCTCGTTACTGTCAATGTCAGCTCAGAATTGAATATCCTTTGAGTGTGAATGAAAGGTTAAAGGGTAATCTTGATTACTTGCTACAATCTAATTCTCAACTGTTAGTAATTGAAGCAAAACATGAGGATATGACGCGGGGTTTTACGCAGTTAGCTGTGGAGTTAATTGCATTATCTGAATGGGAACCGGAGCAGGATTTAATTTTTGGTTGTGTGACTATGGGGGAACTTTGGATATTTGGTATTTTGGATAAAAAGCAACGTTTAATTCAGCAAAATATTGATTCTTTGAGAGTTCCTGGGGATGTGGAGGCTTTGGTTGATGTGCTTGTGGGGATTCTGGAAGGCTAAAACTACACACCTAAACAAGAAATCTGTCATTGCGAGCGGCAGCGTTTGCGTAGCATTCCGTCAGGAAAGCAATCTCCTCAACCTCTGAGATTGCTTCCTTCCACTCCGTTCCAGTCGCAATGACTATAATAACAAATTATCCAGATTTGATATAAGTCTTATTCTATTAATTTTATAACCTATTTGCCAACAATAATGAAAAAAAACTATGACTCTGTTCCCCGTCTCGATCTAGCACCACAGTTGAAGCGACCCCTCTCTATTTGGAATCCTTTGGATTATTTGCGGTTGTTGTATTGGGTGTTTTTCTTTCCCCAGGCGTTGCGGTGGTATGTGGAAAAGTATGGAGGAGGAGAAGGTTTAGCGGAAGAAACAAGCTGGCAAAGCAAGCTAGAATTTCTGCGCGAGCATCCTAACCAGTGGAAATTATTGTTTCAGGGATTAATTTTGACTGTTTGTGTTCCCTATTTGTTTTGTGGACTTCTGGAGCAAATAGGTATTACGATTAATTGGGTCGGCGTGGCAGTTGGCGTGGCGGTTGGCGTTTGGGTAGGGGTAGGTGTAGCCTCAGGAGTGGGGGCAGGTATAGCGTTTGGCGTGGCATCAGGCGTGGCATTAGACGTGGCATCAGGCGTGGCATCAGGCGTGGCATCAGGCGTGGGGGTAGGTATAGCGTTTGGTATGGCATCAGGCGTGGCATCAGGCGTGGCATCAGTTGTAGTGGGAGGCATAGCGGTTGGCATGGCGGTTGGCGTGGCATCAGGTGTGGCGGGAGGCGTGGCATCATGTGTGGTGGGAGGCATGGCGTTTGGCATGGCGTTTGGCGTGATATTAGGAGTGGTGGTTGGCATGGCGTTTGGCATAGCCTTTGGCGTGGCATTAGGTGTGGCGATTTGGCATCCAGAAAACTGGTTAATTGGCGTAGGACTTAACTTGATGTCAATTCAGAATCGTAGTTGGCTCCTACCTAGAATCACCCCTATTCCTTTACCCTTACTAACAACTCGCTTAAAATTTTGGCTAAGAAAAGATTGGCAACTAGGTCTAGAAAATATAGATCAACTCTTAAGATATAGCCTACAGTTTATTCCGGTAGTTAATGCTATTAATCAAGTGCTAGCAGAAATTCCCCCAGACGAGATGATTTATCGAATTTCCCAGCTAGCAGAAAATTCCTATGATTGGAGACTTGTAAAATTTGCCTCTGCATCTCTAGTAGAAGAGTTGAAATTAGAGTTTTTTAGAGGATTAGATATTTTTAGCCTTATAAGAGTTTCATCAGCACTGACTCACTTAGACACTCCATCCCGTGCAATAGCTGCAGGTTTCTGGCATCTCTACGAAAAAGAACCTGAAAAAGCGACAGCAGCATTTGAGAAAGTACGCCCTCTCCTCTACGGCGAGGAAATATTCCTTTTAGCTCAAACCCTAAACGAATTTCAAGCAGCAGGATCTGCTAATGCCATTGCCAAAATACAAGTTCCCAACTTTCCACCTGAAACTCATCTACGGCCTACCACCTGGGAAGCGCTCAGAGGTTTACGTCGCGTTGTTGAAGATACACAACTTGCTTTAAAAGCTACCTCAAAGTCAGCTCGTGTATCTGCTCTTTCCAGAGCTATGAGGCAATTAACAGACATCCTAGATAATGCTGATAGACTTCCCCAAATTGAACAAAGTTTAATTGTCTATATTGCTAAAAACTGGCAAATTGCTATGGATGAAGAAAACATTGCCACACAGTTTAGAGATGCATTTATTCCTAAAATTAATCCCTACGTCATTGGTGACCCAGTAGAGGGTGACTTGTTTGTAGGTCGGCAAGATATTATGAAACAGCTTGAGGAGCTATGGGTGACTAATTCTCAAATGCAGTCTGTTGTTCTCTACGGTCATCGTCGTATGGGAAAAACATCAATTCTAGTCAATATTGCCAACTTTTTTGGTTCAGATGTTGAAGTAGTTTATGTCAACCTGCAAAATTTGGGAAGTATTTCTGAGGGAATGGGTGAAGTATTTTTAGCAATTAGTGATGAAATTTCAGATGCTCTCAACATTCTCCCACCGGACACAGATGAACTTCTGAAACTCCCCCAACGAACTTTTAAACTCTACTTAAAGCGAGCAATTCAACAAATTGCTAAAAAGGGATTAATTATTTGCCTGGATGAATTTGAAACCATTGAAAACCTCATTAATTCAGGACAACTTCCTACTAATTTTATGGCAGTATTACGGGGGTTTGTACAGATGAGCCTGAAAATTGCCTTTGCCTTTGCCGGGTGGTTCACTTTTGAAGAAATGACACAGGATTATTTTCAGCCATTTTTTGCCAGCATTATTCCCATCCGCGTCAGTTTTTTAAATAGAGCTCCAACCCACCAAGTCCTTGCCAACCCAAACCCAGACTTCCGGCTTACCTACGAACCAGAAGCAATGGATCACATCTACGACCTCACATTCGGACAACCCTACCTAGTACAACTACTGGGATTTTTACTTGTCCGTCGCTACAACGACCAAACGTTCGAGCAGGGAAGACCACGAGAGTCAGTTTTTACTGTTGCAGATGTGGAAGCTATTATTCGTCAAAATGAACTATTCCCGAGTTGGCGTTATTATTTCACAGGGGTTTGGGGTCAAGCTGCTCAAGATGCACCGGGACAGCAAGATATTCTCATAGCTTTAGCTGACTATCCAGAAGGTTGTAGTCGTGCCACTATCCAGGAAATTACAGGTTTAGAAGAAAGTATACTAAATAATGCTCTTGAAACTCTTGCTCGCCACGATGTCATTATCGAAACCGAGGGAAACTTGCGGTTTGCAGTGGAACTATTTCGGCGTTGGGTAAAGAGTCAGGAGTCAGGAGTCAGGAGTCAGGAGTCAGGAGTTAAGAGTCGGGAGAATAGAAAGCAGTAAGAATAAGGAGATTTGCTCTGTGTAAGAGGATAGGTTTTTTGATCGTTAAATAATCCAGATTTTACAGTACTTCCTGCTGCTCGTGAGGTACACATCTAGCGGGCAAGATGCCCGCACTACAAACATTTTACACTTATATATCATTTGCCCGAAATATGCTGTATATCATCAACAGAAGTTACGCACGGACACTGAGGGCGAATGCCATTTGCGTTCCGCAGAGCTACCGCTAACGCCCCTACATATGGCGTTTTTAAGGTGAATTTGCGTAAGTCCCGTGTAATTATTTTGGTCAAGAACAAAAATAGTGGGAGCATCTTGCTCCCTTGGTTGTGTTTTACTCCATTGGTCGTATCTTGCTCCCTTGGATATAGGGTTTGCTCAGTTACCGAATAATTAAGGTTTAAAGTCTCTCATGAGCAAGGAGAAACAAGAAAAAAATTTTCCTTTTATTCAATCCTCTTCCTTTTAGGGAGAGGTAATTATCAATTATCCATTATCAATTATCAATTATCAATTATTGAAGCTACTGCTAACACACCCTACCAATAGCTTTGTCCGTTACGCTACCGCTAACACACCCTACCAATAGCGTTCATGCGTAAGTCCTGAATTATAGCAATGTGCGCTGGCATATTTACAAATTGCAGGAGGTTTCCAATAGCTAAAAGCCTTATATTATCAACTTTTTATTCCCCTTGTTGCCTGTTGCCTGTTGCCTGTTGCCTGCGCGCAGCGCTATACTAAAAATCTAAGCGATCGCTCCGCCAATATGCTCTAACTAATTTAATTTCATTATAATTATAACGTTCTTGTAAATATTCATAAATAGGTTTCAATGCTCCATCTCCTACTTCTTCTATTGCAGCAATAATTTTTTCCTGATGTTTGGGTGTTACTAATTTATCAATATCTACTGGTTGCTCTTTTTCTATTAATTCAGCTAAATGACCAGTAACAGTGCCAGAACTAATTCCTCTTTGATTAGCAATAGCATCAATACTTAATCCTTGTTTATGCAATTCTAATGTTTCTATTTGAGTAAAAGAAGGAAAATTATCTACAACTTTTGCTAGCTCTCGGATAGGTTCTGAATTAGTAGATAAACCATTCTCTGCACAATAATTTCTAATCGCTTGAATAAACTTTTTGCCATACTTATCTTGTTTGCGACTACCTACTCCAGAAATATCCATAAATTCATCCAAAGTTTGAGGTCGTTTCTGTGCCATTTGTTGTAATGTTGTATCTGGAAATACCACATAAGGAGCTACCATTTGTTCATCAGCAATTCGTTTCCGTAATGCCCGCAATTCTTCAAATAATCGTTGTTCATCTGCAGCTAAAGAAGTAGTAGTTTTTTCGATTTTACGTTTTTTTTCTATCGCAATTTCTACCTTTTTTCTTCGCCCCATTACATCCCAACTATTTTGATTAAGTTTCAACACTGAATAACCATCAGTTGTTTCATCCATTAAACCTTGATGTAAGAGAGATTTTGCCAAATGTTTCCATTCATCAACACTTCTATCTTTACCAATAGCATAAGTAGAAAGTTGGTCATGTTTTTTATCTAAAACTTTCTGACTTTTAGAACCTCTTAAAACATCAATAATATGATTCATACCAAACCGTTCTTTAGTCCTCGCCACACAGGACAAAAACTTCATTGCCTCAATCGTCCAATCTTCTATTGGCTTAGGATATTTACAATTATCACAATTTCCACAATTTTCGGGCAAATCTTCACCAAAATAGCCTAATAAAATTCGGTGGCGACATTCAGTAGCATCAGCATAATCAAGAATTCGTCTTAACTGTTGATAACCAATTCTTTGTTCTTGTTCATCAAGTTTTTGAGCAATTAAATATTCAATACCTTTCTTATCGCCATAACTAAAAAATAGAGTACATTTAGCAGGTTCACCATCTCGACCAGCTCTCCCAGTTTCCTGATAATAACTCTCAATATTTTTAGGTAGATCGTAATGAATTACAAATCTAACATCTGGCTTATTAATACCCATACCAAAAGCCACAGTTGCCACAATTACATCAATATCATCTCGGATAAATTTAGTTTGATTAATAGCTCTTTCCTCATCATCCATTCCAGCATGATAAGGTAATGCAGATACATGATTTTGTCGTAATTTATGAGCAATTTCATCAACTTTTTTTCGACTATTACAATAGACTATTCCAGAACCACCAAGTTTTCTAATTATTTGCAATGTTTCAGCAAAAGTATTTTTAGCATTAGTTTTTTGACGGACTTCATAATATAAATTTGAACGGAAAAAACTAGCAATATGAATATAAGGTTGTTGTAAATTTAATTGAGCAATAATATCTCCCCGGACTCGTTTTGTCGCCGTAGCAGTTAAAGCCATCATCGGCACATCTGGATAACTTTCTCGTAACATTTGTAACTGTCGATATTCTGGGCGAAAATCGTGACCCCATTCTGAAACACAGTGAGCTTCATCTATGGCAAAATTAGAGATACCTTGTTGAGCATTAATTAACTCTAAAAATGGTAAAAATCTCTCTGACAATAATCTCTCTGGAGCAACATATAAAAGTTTGATTTTGCCCTGCATAATATCTGTTTCTCGTTTTCGAGTTTCTGTCAGTCCAAGACTGCTATTTAAAAATGTCGCAGCAATACCATTATCTTGTAAACTTGCTACTTGGTCTTGCATCAAAGAAATGAGAGGAGATACTACTATTGTTAAGCCTGGTTTGAGTAATGCGGGTAATTGAAAACATAAAGATTTTCCCCCACCAGTAGGCATAACAATTAGCATATCTTTTTGTTGAAGTGCTGTTTCAATAATTTGTTTTTGCCCAGGGCGAAATGAATCATAACCAAAGTAATTCTTTAAATGTTTTTCTAAAGATGGTTGATTAAATTTTGTTTGATTTTGCACCGACATAGTGATAATTAATTTAAAAATTTATTATATTGTAGGTTGGGTTAAGCGCCAGCGCAACCCAACAAAAAAATGTTAAATTAATTTTGCACAGGTACTTAAACTTTAAGGAAACTTCCTGGAATTTCTGCTAAAGATATTTTTCATCAATTAGTTAGAACTGCTCTTGAGAATCAGGGTTGGATAATCACTCACGACCCCTATCGTATTGATTTAGGATTTGTTTATTTTTATATTGAGTTAGGTGCATAAAAGTTAATTAGTGCAACAAAATATGGTGAAAAAATTGCTATTTAAATTAAAACTTTTTTGGCAGCTTCAACAATTTATGAGTTTCACACTGCAGTTGGAAAATTAATTAATTTTTGTATTGCTTTGGAGGAATAAGAGACAGAACGAAAATTATATTTAGTAATTCCATTAGAAATTTATATAGGAGTCGCCATTACTATATTTGACATATCAAAAGCTTAACACTCAGACAACACTAGATTTTTATTTCTTCCTTCTTCCTTCTTCCTTCTGCTATAAACGCTTTTTTAAGTATCCATTCATTCAAACTGTAATTCATCGTAACCAAATTCCATTAATTATTTATGATTTTGAAAAGGAGGCGATCGCTCAATGGATAAATTAGATTTATATCGTCAATTAATTCAGGAATTACTAACAGCAAGAGCTAAGTTACGTTCTCCTAATGACCCAATCAAAAGTCAAACAATTTTTGACCGCGAAGGAGAACACTATCAACTTGTTAATTTGGGATGGAAAAATAACAGTACCAGAATTTATGGTTGTGCTATTCATGTCGATATTATTGATGGAAAAATCTGGGTACAACATGATGGGACTGAAGAAGCGATCGCCGACCAATTAATAGAAAAAGGAGTTCCAGCACAAGATATTGTTTTGGCCTATCATCCACCTAATCTGAGAAAATATACAGAATTTGCCCAAAATTAACTATTATTGTAAAGTGGATGATATGGCTCGCCAAGCTCGCTAAGGATTTCAATCCTTGGCTAATAGTTTAAGTCATCTTAAGATGACTCTTGAGGAGTATGCCATCTTTTTAATAAATTTGACTTTTGATTTGAAAGTTTTGAACCTATCAAATCTTACTTTTAACTTTTGACTTTTGACTTTTAACTTTTCAGGGGTTGCGAGAATTTAACCAACTCTCCAAATCTTCTAGACTGTTGAAATCTAACAAATCTTCTCCTAAACTTTCTAACTCTTCAACAGCTAAATCTTCAATTTGATTATTTATTGAAGTGGGAATATCTTTAAATCTTTTTTTCAGTAAACGCATAACAAAAGCGATCGCTTTTGTTATGCGTCCTTCGACTTTTCCCCTAGCTTCTCCTTCTTGTTCTGCATAAGCTATTTGTCCTCTTTGATCCTGCAATGCTATGGCCCGACGCTCAACCATTTCTAACTCTTCTGGTGTCATATTAATTTTATTAGCAATGTTTAAAGCTTGTTCAATTTCTGCAACTACTCCCAAATTCTCTGGAATATAATCTAAGCGAGCAGCTTCTTTAAGAAAGAAAATCCACTTCTCTGTCAAAGTTTCTAACTCGGCCAAAGTTTTTTTAAACTTCGGTAACTCCACAAATATTAGCCGCAATTCTACATCGGGATATTTCCAGTTTTTATCTTCATGTTTAAACACAAAAGAATTAATTACATCTACTACTTTTTTGTCTTTAAAGAAAATAAAATCTGTAATTGTTACCGCTATTGCTGGACGTAGTAGAAGATAATCATCTCCTGTTTTTAACTGGTTGCCATAACCTTTAATTAAATTGTACATGACTCGCTTACTAAAACCAGTCATCGATGCTACTTGCATTTCAATAACTACAACCGAACCATCAAATAAAACAGCTTTTATATCTAAATAGGTATCCTTTAAACTGATTACTTGACCCTGATTAAAGGGGTTAATAATCCTTAAAGACTCAATTGTTTTTTCTCCATTATAAATTATGGCATTTAGGAAACTGATTAAAATTTCTGTGCTTTCCTCGGAACCAAATATTTTTTTAAAAGCATAATCAACCTTGGGACTAACAAAATCCATAGTGATTTTTCCCTTAAGAACATTTGAATTATTAAAAATATTATAGCAATTTCCAAAAAGCGTGAGGTACAAAATTCCTTGTCATATTTGACAATAATAATAGTTTTTGAGACACAATAATTATTATAAAATCAACAACTAAAAGTATCTATAAAATCATAAATTATAGTTAATTTGACCCCAGACAGGCAGTTGAAAATTCCTGCGGAAATTCAACAGCAACTTAATCCAGGCGATCGCTATACAATTACAGAAGATAGCTTAGTTTTTTAGAAGATTAAAAAGGGTTTTGACTGGGATGAATGGGAACGAAGAATTGAAGCAGCTAACCCCGAACCCAACCAATTAACAACATAAGAAATTTGCGAAATTGTGCGGGAAGTACGTTATCAAAACAGTTTAAAAAATGACTAAAAATTGTGAAATTGGAGTTGGCACTTGGTAACAGCTTCTCTAGCATTAGCATTAGACCAATTTAATTTATGGTAAAGTCGTTAAAGTTCAAATCACTATGTCATAAAAGATAAAATTATGAATTTTTTTTTCAAAAGTATTGTTTCCCAAATTCTCCAAAATGATATTGCTTGGAGAATACTTTATAATACTGTAGTTCGGGCTTCGGAATTTATTAAGTCTGAAAGGATTATCTTACAAGAACCAAACTGTAAACAGGTCGTTAATCATAAAGATGAAGTTTTATCAATATCTCCTGATTTAATCGTTAAACACGGTCCTTTTAAAGGGATGAAATATCCTGACCAGAAATCAGTTGGTAGTGCTTTAATCCCTAAAATTGTAGGTTCATATGAATCAGAACTTCATCAGATTATAGGCCAAATATGTAACACGGATTATAGTGAAATAGTTGATATAGGATGTGCAGAAGGATATTATGCAGTTGGTTTAGCAATGCGAATACCTACTGCTAGAGTCTTTGTATATGATATAAAGGGTCAAGCAATAGATTTATGTAGACAAATGGCTCAAATTAACAATGTAGCTGATAGAGTAATTACTGGATCTTTCTGTGATATAAATACCCTTAAAAGTATTCCATTTACAAAAAAAGCTCTGATTATTAGTGATTGTGAGGGCTATGAAAAACAACTATTTACACAACAAGATGTTTCCTTCCTTGTGAACTGTGATTTATTAATTGAAATACATGATTTTATTGATCCTAGTATTTCCTCTACATTGCGAAAATGCTTTTCTGATACTCATTCGATCAATGTTATTGAAAGTATAAGCCATGTTATCAAGGCAAATTGTTCTTACTGTTATGAGGAATTACAAGATTACGGATTACTGGATCGCAGACGACTATTATCAGAAGGGCGCCCAACAATGATGAAATGGTTTTATCTCAAACCAAGTCTGTAACTTTTTCATCAAAAACTAATAAATTTACAAGATTTTGTTTTAATAAAATCTTACCGATAAATTGTGGGTATGTGCCTCCCCTTTTAAAGGTATAAAAAAAAGATAATTCCGTATTTCAAGCCTCCTTATTACAGAGGTACTGATAACTGATAACTGAAATGACTAGCTAATAGCTGATAGCTGAATGCTTAGATTAATAAATTAAATCCAGGTAAAACATCTTCTCCAGATAAAGATATAGGTAAAGTTAATATTTCCACAGGTTTTTGAGGACGATAAATTTCTGCAGTGCTATCTTGAGGATTAATTAACCATCCTAATCTCAAACCACAATCTAAATATTCTTTCATTTTTTCCTGTAGAGGTTTTAATCTATCGCTAGAAGAGCGTAATTCAATCACAAAATCAGGACAAACAGGTGGAAATTTTTTCCTTTCATTGGGAGTTAAAGTTTCCCATTTTTCTCGTCTTACCCATGAAACATCAGGAGAGCGACTACCACCACCAGGTAAATTAAATATTGTTGAGGAGCTAAATACAAATCCTAACTGAGTTTTTCGATTCCAAATAATAACATCAGCAATTAAATTAGCTTCTTGATTACCACTTTCTCCACCTACAGGCGACATAATAATCAATTCTCCATTACGACTAAGTTCTAATGACACCTCTGGATTAACTTGACAGAGTTGATAAAAATCTTCTTTTGTTAATGTAATTAATGGTTTTAAATCTAAAACAGTTCTCATAGTCAATTATTATCAATTTTATTCTATTGTAGCTTGACAAACATAAGTCGTACTTATGATACTATTTCTCTGTAATAACCAGATTTTAAATGCCAGCATTTTTAAATTCTGAATAACACTTTTCCACAAAATTTAAGTAACTATTTTGAAACACTTCCGGCGCAAATCTATAGGCGTGTTTTCTAATAATTTCTGCCTGAAAATATGCCTGATAATTTTCAAATTTTTCTACCACTTCAACCAAAGCTTTTTCTGTCTGTTCGGGAAACAATAAACCTGTTGCTGAATCTGGATATTTTCTCATATCTCGCACTGTTTCAGTCGCCCCACCAACACCATAAGCAATAACAGGTGTTCCGCAAGCTTGTGCCTCTACTAAAGCCATACCAAAATCTTCACAAGCAGCATAAATAAAACCTTTTGCTTCTGACATATATTGAGTAACTACTTCTTCAGGTTGCCAACCCATAATTTTGACATTAGTTTTAGCAAGACGGCGTAATTGATTTAATTCCTCACCAGCACCAATAACTATTAAATCTCGTCCTAACTGATTAAAAGCTTTGACAATTAAAGATATTTTTTTGTAGCTCACTAATCTACAAACAGTAAGATAAAAGTCTTGTTTCTGAGATTTAAAAGGAAATTTTTCAACATCTACTGGCGGGTAAATTACCTCAGCTTCGCGTCGATAACAACGCCAAATTCTTCTAGCGGTATGTTGAGAATTAGCAATAAAATAATCTACTCGGTTAGCAGAAATTACATCCCATTCTCTGAGTCTATGTAAAAGATATCTGGTAAAAATACCAGGGATACCTTTGCCTAATTTACTATTATTTAGATAGTCAAAAGTTAAATCCCAAGCATAACGCATAGGAGTATGACAATAACAAATATGTAATTGATAGGGTGTAGTAATAACTGCTTTAGCAACAGCGTGGGAAGAAGAAAGAATTACATCATATTCTCGTAAGTCAAGTTGTTCGATCGCTATTGGTAATAGAGGTAAATATTTTTGTACTCCGTTACGAGCTAAAGGCAAATTTTGTAAAAATGTTTTGCCTATTTTGCGTTGATAAAGATAACTTTCAGGATTGCTTGACTCGAAATCAATTAAAGCATATAAATCTGCATTAATATGCTGGAGAATTTCTTTAACAACCAGTTCTGAGCCACCAGTTGCTTTAGGCGTTAACCATTCATGAACAAGAGCATATTTTACTTCCACAATAGACTTTTAAATATTTAAAAATAGAACAACTTTTGATTTTATAGTATTTTTTTATATCGATAAAGCATATTTAATTATGTACGGCTTGCTGATTAAATCTCAAAGCATTTGCAGATAAAGGTTTTACCAATTAATGGTATTGAAAAAGTACCTGGTTTTCAGCTCTTCATGCTCAAAAAGTTGGCATTTTGGGCAAGAGTCGGGCAAAAAAATTACTCCCGTACTCCCCTACTCCCCCGCTCCCCCGCTCCCCCGCTCCCCTACTCCTTTAGGGACGGTAAGTTATTAACAATATCTACTGTTTCTAAACTAACTGTAATTACTTGACCAATTAATCGGACAATATATTGTTCGTCGTCTAAGCGGTTGGGGTCATTTTCAATGTCACTGCGTTTGTCTACTTTTACTTGGTAGCGATCGATAATCCAATCTAATGCGGAACGGTTTCCGAGACGATACTCAAAGACTTTTGGCGGAATATTGGCTAAGGTGAGAAATTCGTTATAAGTTAATTGGGTTTTATCTTTGCTGAGTTTCATTTTTTCGACTCGCCAATTTAAGGGAACTTCTTCATTCTCGATAAATGTTAAGGGATATTCTGGTTGTTGTTCGTAGTTGATGTGAATTTCGGCGAGGCGTTTTCCTGCTTTGGCAAATCGGTGAAAGTCTGAAGTGTAGGGAATGCGGGGTAATTCTCGTTTCAGGTTATCGGCGTATTTTTCCCGGTAGGTGGGATGGTGTAAAAGGGCGTAGATATAATAGAAGATATCCCATTTGTTGATAGTTGGGTTTTGGTATTTTTGGCGAAAGGTGTCTAAGCTCCAATCGGTGATATTTTCTTGGCGGTTGGTTCCATCTTCGTCGTAGGTGTAGAAAGGGAAACATTGGGTTTGTCGTCCACCATAATGAAGACAAGGAATATAGTTTGTTATTTGTGATGAAAAGGGAATTTGAGCTTCATTTACTACACAAATTACCCGATTCTCTTTCTCAGTTTCTGGAGTAGGGAATATGTAGGGAAATTGATAGCGACGATTATTTAAGCGAGCATCAAAATAAAGGCAAGATTTAGTAAAAGGACGATAAAGAGACTGTCTAATATGATTTTTGTCATATTCTACGATAATCCCTCGTTTTAAATGGTCTTTCAAATCTCCAGACCAACTAATTTGAGTATCATCATAAGTGACAAAATCATCTACCTTAACAGATTTGTCTTGCCTATCCTGCCATTTCCTGACTTGTTCATTATAAGTAGCGATCGCCCGTTGAATATTTTCTGCTAATTCATCAGGATTAAAATTATAAGCCCAAACATCGCGACTGGTATTAACTCCATTGCTAAATAATTTAAAAATAGTATCGGTTACTTTTCCCTTTGCAGCTTTAGTTTCCTTGGTTCCCATTGGGATAAAAGTTTCAAAATCAGCCTGCAACCCTGCCGTTAACCAGGTATTTTTTTTGTCCGGTTTAATTTCTTGCCAGTCAATTCCAGCAAATGTTTTTGCTTTTTCCAGAAAAGCAAATTTTTCTTGACGAGTAGCTTTCCAATCAACCTCACTGTAAAAAATCTGATGCTTTTTAATACCTTTATCTTTTCGTTTGATTAAAAATGTCACCGCTATACCCACCATTGCAGCTAAACCAAACACTGTATGTTTTTCTCCAATGGGGATACCTTCCCTCATCGAATCTTTTCTGACATTTCCTTTCAAATCTAAAACATAAATCACGTCAAAATCTTGTGCTAAATGCTTACGCATCCCATCAAAAGCAATATTATCAATAAAGCTATTATTAGTGACAAAAGCCACAATTCCCTCATCTTTAATTCTATCTGCTGCCCAACGAAAAGCTTTTACATAAGGATCTGAAAGCTTATTTTTTAAAGTTGCTTTTGAGTCCTTAGAATAAGTCTGAGCTACCCGTCGATCTACTTCTTCATACTTCCGGTTTTTATTATTATCATTCTCATTCACCTGTCCCATATTATAAGGAGGATTACCAATAACTACAAAAATCTTTGAATCTTGCTGTCGTTGCACCCGTTGAGTATTTTCTGGGGTAAAAAAATCAAGTTGTAACGCTTCTTGAACTGAAAAAGTATCCACCAAACAAATCCCTTCAAAGGGTTGATATTTACCCGTTGCTTCTAGATATTCATGCTCAATATTCATCGCAGCAATATAATAAGGCAATAACATCACCTCATTACAATGCAACTCATTTTCATATTTATAAGGTAAAACAGTTTTTCTAATTTCCCGCATTACCCGCATCAGAAAATTACCAGTTCCCACAAACGGATCGAGAATATGTACCCCTTTATCGCTGAGAGATTTCTTAAACTCTTTTTTCAGAATCTCATCAACACTTTTTACCATAAAATCAACAATAGACTGGGGAGTATAAACAATCCCATGAGTATCAGCAACCTTAACAGCAAACCCTTGGAAAAACTTCTCATAAACCGTGTTTAAAAAATGCTGTTTCTCGCTATAGTCATTAATAGTTTTAGCAGCTTCTTCTAACGCCCGATAAAAATAATCTACCTCCTCCAAAAAATGATTCCGACTAAAAGACTTCGAGGTTAAAGCATTAATCACCTTCTCAATTTCCACCGCAATAATATTCCGCCGAGTAAAATCTGGATTATCAAAAATCTGGCGAAAAATTCGTTCCGTTAGTAAATGCTGAATCAGCATTTCTTCCACCGCTGCATCAGAAATATTAGGATTAATAGACTGACGACAAATATTACTAAACCCATCAAACGCAGCAATAAACTTTTTATTAGTTTTGCGTTGACTCTGAATTAACTCAACTAATTTTTCCCCTAAATTATCAACTCTTTCCCCAAACTCTGTAGCAGCTTTTTCCCAATTTTCTATCTGGGGTGGGCGATATTCAAAAAATAACTTGAGACTTTCTACCAGAGCTTCCGGTTTCGTAATTTCTCCATCATAAACCTGTTTTCCCCCTTGCCAAATAATCACCCGTTCGGGAGACTGAAAAATAATATTATCTTTGGGATAACCTTTAGCAAATTTCTTTTTTACTTCCTTAGCTAAATCATCTTCGGTATCTTTCGCTTCCCAGATACCATGTTTGAGAGTATCATCTCTAACTAATAACCCATCAACTCGGATTAGTTTTTTCTTGGTTAATGGAATGCTATTTTCTTGTAGCAACGTCCAATTAAACTGTTGACAACAAGCCGTTAATAAGTCTGCAAAAGCCACTTTTACCGCCCCTTCATTAACAGCCCCCAACTGTATAAACTTGTTTAAACTTTGGTAATATAATTTGACTGGTTTGTGAGTAGGTTTGAGGTTGAGAATAGCCATTTCAGTTATCAGTTATCAGTTATCAGTTATCAGTAAATACAGTTCAGTAGACTGACACATCTAAAACTGTGCATTAGCTTTTAACTTGAAAATTCTTACTTTTTACTTTTTACTTTTTACTTTTTACTTTTGAATTGAATCTAATGCACCATTTTAGATGAAACAGTCCAGTAGAGTGTGTTAGCGATAGCGTAACGCACCATTACACAATATATAGTTCCTTTGCGTAAGTTCTATTATTTTTTCCCTCCTTTCTTCCTCCTTCTTCCTTCTTCCTTCCTCCTTCTTCCTTCTTAATTAGAAGCTAATTTATCAGCCCAACGAGTTGTTTCAGGCAACCGATATTTAGTAGTACATTTCAACACATAATTTATAGCAGTTATTAAGCTAATTCTATGACCAGTTGAAACATAAATTGGCTTAACTCCAGTACGAGTTCTAACAATAGCACCAATAACTTCTTCTTCATCTATTATTGGTTGCCAATTACCCCTTTCTAAACCAACAGAATTATATTGACCAATATAGTGAGATTTAGCTACACCAATACTAGGGATATTAACTAAAACTCCTAGATGACAAGCTATACCAAATCTACGGGGATGAATTAATCCTTGACCATCACAAAGCAATAATTCAGGAGTAATATTTAGCTTTTCTAGAGCATCTAAAATAGCAGGTATCTCTCGAAAAGATAATAATCCCGGAACATAAGAAAAATAAGTAGGACGTTTAACTATAGACTGTTCTAATAATTCCAATTGTGGAAAACTTAAAACTGCTACTGCTGCTTGAGTAATCTTATCTGAATCACTATAACCAACATCAATACCAGCTACATATTTAATAGTTCCAAATTGGTCTTCAGTTATTACTTGATGGCGGAGTTTTTCTTGCAGAGCGATCGCTGTTTCTACATCAGTAGGAAAAGGAAACTTTTGGTCTATTTTCATCATATTTAGTCTTTAGCAATTCAGCTAATTAAAATAATAAGTAGAACATGGTAATTTTTGAGCACTATGTATCAAATTGTCAATTAGCTCAAAAGTTTATATTCATTGCCTTTAAGAGTTTTTTGATTAAAAATGCAACGTCTTTTTTTTAGCCTGCTCTACTTAACTACTATAGACTTCTTGCAAAAGTTTTAATTAAATTAATTCAATATATGAAATCAACAATTTCATCTCCCTATTCCCCATTCCCTATTCCCTATTGCCTGACTTCTGCAAGAAGTCTTATTTAAGAAGATTTACTATCTCTTCTTCCCAATTCATAAACACCACAGATTACACAAACAATTATCCCAATACTAATTGACCAACTTTTATCTAAACCAATTTCTACACCCCAATTGCACAAACTTCCTACAATTAAAAAAGGCACAATACTAAAAATAGAAGCATAAAAAGCATTCTGAGATTCTCTTGCTTTGCGCGTCTTTTCAAATTCTTTCTCAGATGTATACAATGCTCTTTCTGCAAAATTAAACCAACGGTTAAGTTGTAACGTCACCCACTCACTCAGAGGAGAAAAACCCCAATATAAGGCCAAAGACCAGAGAGATGCACCTGCGATCGCTGTGGCATCTATGGCCAATCTAAAGGGAAAAATTTCTTCAAGTATCATTTTTTAAAATCTTATATTTTATTTATTAGGCAAAATATTAAATCCCTGAATTATAACAAATTTCAGGAATGATTATATTTTAAGTATTCAATTAAACATAAACATGAAATTAGATAATTGGTATTATCTATTGTTACTCGGTCGGAAAAATCACTTAAATTAGGATTATATCTAGAACAAGTTAATATAATTGTTAAAGAAACAGAATAATAGTTTATATCTAAAAGTTATCAGCTTTAAGACTGCTCAATCGAGCAATGAAAAAATAACTAGACAGGTAAAGTGTAGCTCTGGATTATATCTGATATGAAAGATACTTAAGAAAACAACGATTGAATAAAACATGATTACTAAATATCTCAGAACTAATACTGAGTGAACTTGAATAAATAGCCGAAGGATGATTTATGAACAAGGCAAATATATATAAATAATATCTAGAATTATATAATAATGTAATGACAAATTATGATTTTGAATCGGAATATAATTTCAAATTCATTGTTGCAGGAATTGCATCTAAAAATCGGCGAATAATTTTTTCAGGCTTGTGTTCAATACCTGGCTCAAGTTTTGCAAATAAAATATGGATTTATTGGAGAATTTATAGACAGTACTCGACCACAAATTAGGGTATTAGCTTTTTGGTCAGGAGACAGGTTTATACCTAATTTTAAATATTATATAGAAGGAACTCCTTGTAGTACCATTTATGAAACAGGTCTACAAATTTATCACCATTCAATTCAACAACTATTCCCAGAATATCGAGATTTATTAACTTTGCAAGCTGAAAGTTATTTAGGGATTTCTATTGTAGATAGTCATGGAAAAATTATCGGTCATCTTGGAGGTTTAGATACTAAACCTTTAAAACACAATTATGAACAACAAACATCTATCTTAAAAGTAATTGCTACTCGCTCTGCAGCTGAAATTGAGCATCAATTATCTAAAAAAGCCTTAAAAAAGCAAAATATTTACTTACAAAGAACTCTTAAAAAGTTGAAAAAGACTCAAGCTCAACTCATTCAGGCGGAAAAAATGTCTAGTTTGGGAGAAATGGTGGCCGGAATTGCTCATGAGATTAATAATCCTGTCACCTTTATTTTGGGTAATTTAAATCACGTTGATAACTATACTAAAGATTTATTAGATTTAGTTCATCTTTTGCATAAAAATTGTTCAAATTTACCCGATGAAATTGCAGAAAAAATTGAAGAAATTGAATTGGATTATATCGAAGAAGACTTACCCAAATTATTAGATTCAATGGAAGGAGGAGCAAATCGTATTAGTAAAATTGTTAAATCATTGCAAGTTTTCTCCAGCTTGGATAAAAAAAAAGTAATATCTGTAGATATTCATGTAATTATTGACAGTATCTTACTAATTCTTCAACCCCGTTTACAAAATCCATTGTTTCAGATTAAAGTCATTCAAGATTATGGCGAGCTGCCTCTAGTTAACTGTTTTCCTAACGCATTAAAGCAAGCAATAATGAATATTATTAATAATGCCATTGATGCACTAGAAATAAAATTTTATCAGAATAAATATGGAGTAGAACAACCAAAAATTTCTATCAGAACAGAAAAATTAGAAAATGATTGTCTCGGGATTTATATTTCTGATAATGGCTTGGGTATAACAGAGGAAAATTACTCTAAAATATTCGACCCCTTTTTTACAACTAAACCAGTCAGTCAAGGCACAGGTTTAGGGCTATCAATTAGTTATCAAATTATTGTTGAACAACATGAAGGCAGAATAAAATGTATTTCTTCTCCTGAAAAAGGAGCGGTATTTGTGATTGAAATACCAACTTGAAATTTTTTGATTTTGATCAGGAAGAAGGAATAGGGAAGAAGGAAGAAGGGAAAATCTTGTGTTGTCTGAATTTAGAGCTAGGGAGTAGGGGAGTAGGACAGGGTCAATTTATTGTCACTTGAGAAAAATTGTATCCTTTGAAATTTCCTACATCTTATACCAATTTCATAAAACATTGCTACAGTCACAACATAGGGAACAGGGAACACTTAACTGGGAACAGGGAAAGAAAAACATGATAAAAAAGAGGAAAAAATATTTGATTTTTATAAATTATGGGATTAATTGTTTTTTATTGTAGGAATAAATTACTAATTAAGATGTAACTACCTTTTTTGAATTTGGTATTACTAGGATTAGTTAACCAAAAATATAGAGTTCAGGAATTACGCCCAAACTCTACATATAGTAGATAAAAACTATAGCACTATGGTATATATAGTTTTTTTACCATAAAAATGCGTAAGTCTTGGAGTTGCAAATATTTTCTGACGACAAAGAATTAGCTCTGGGGGAGTGGGGGAGATAAAGACACCTAGAAATTAAAATCTATTGCACAGTAAAAATCACTCAGAATTTTCCATTTTCAGGATTGAAACACTATATATATATAGCACTATAGTTTTTCTTCTCTATATTTAGCGTTAATCTCCGAAATCCTATTTTGAGAGAAACTACTGAAAATTTTCAGGTACTAAATGGCTCAGACCTCTACATTGAGAGAGCCAAAATCACTCAGAATTTTCCATTTTCAGGATTGAAACACTATATATATATAGCACTATAGTTTTTCTTCTCTATATTTAGCGTTAATCTCCGAAATCCTATTTTGAGAGAGACTACTGAAAATTCTCAGGTACTAAATAGCTCAGACCTCTACATTGAGATAGCCAAAATCACTCAGAATTTTCCATTTTCAGGATTGAAACACTATATTCAATATATCAATACATATATAGCACTATAGTTTCAAAAAGCTTTCCTTAAGGGACGGGGCTTGAAACCCAAATTTTCAGTAAACTAATTTTTGACTAATGGCGACTTAGTTAAATTGATGATACAATTCCTCAGAATCTTCAGATGTATCAAATCATCCCTGGTCACAAGAAATTGAGGAGTGAATAAAAACCATGTCAAATCCAATCCCTCTTGGTTTGCCCTTGGTATCTAATCCTGTAAAGGAGTATTTTAATAAATCAAAAAAAATTTTACTATTACTAGGAATCATCGGAGTTGGCTTCACCACCACAGGACTTAAACAAGAATTAGTCACAGCTCAAGAACCCACAATTAATAATCAACAAATAGCCTACGTCAATAACTGGCAAAATGCTTCCTTCCCAGTGGAAAACTTTCAAGGATATACATCCCCCTTTGGCCCTAGAGGAGGGGGATTTCATTATGGGTTAGACCTAGCAGCACCCCAGGGAAGCTACATCCGAAATTGGTGGGCAGGCAAAGTTGTAGAAGTTTGGGAAGATAGACGATGTGGCACTGGCATAGTCATTAAGTCAGGCTATTGGGAACACGTTTACTGCCATGTTCAAGGAGGGGTAGAAACTCATGGCGGACGTCGTTATTTAGTAGATCGTGGTGGTGGAATTATGCTACTTCAAGGTCAAGTCCTGCCCGCTGGGACTCGAATAGCGAGAGTGGGAATGACTGGTCGAACCAGTGGCCCCCATCTTCATTGGGGTTTGAAATATGGGGGTCGTTGGGTAGACCCTGGTTTAATTTTACGAGAGATGTATGCTCAACAAACTAGGAGTCTATCAGGTTTACAAGGTAGATAATTCCATGTGTAGGGTTTAAAATTGTCAAACAAGAATTTTGAGCGAATAGTTACAAGACCTTTCGATTTTAAAGATTAGCTATAAACTAAGACGTTATAGTTTTTGAACTTTGAACATGGTTAGATATTTTCTCCAACCTATCAATATTTTGAGACTTTAAAACACCTTTTCCCTTTGACGCTTAAACTAAGACGTTATTTCTTTGCTACAGGTAATAAATACATCAGTTTGAAATGATGTCAACCCCATTTGGAGCTGTGAGTCATCAGAAATCCAAATAAGTTTCAACTTGGCTGAGAAAAATACAAAGTTGGGAATGTATAGCAACGAATACCTCGGTTAGGACATCGTATTTTTATTGAAAAGGAATGTAGAGGGTGAAAATCGTCTAGTGAAGTCGGTTTCCAGTTTTAATTTAAACATTTGATGCCGCGCCCAATGATGAAAAGCTTAATTACTTTTCACCCGAATAAAGAAGTATTCTAACACCTCCAGGTTTATTTTCGGCTTCAACACACAATTAAGCTGATTTGTCAAACTTGTATTTGATTAAGTATTTTAAAAAATTATGATTTCCTCATTGGTGTATTTTAGCAATCTTTAATTATGATAGTATTAAGTAACCTATTAAATAATAACCGATAAATATTTGAAAAAAACACATTGGTTTTTAGTTAAAAATTTATGAAGTTTTAATTCTAGTTTATCGGCTAAAATTAGTAACTGACAGGAAAACTGAAAAACAAAAATTCGGAAAGTAAGAACACGAACAATGAAACAAGTATTCATATTTAATGAAGCAGAAGCGCAAGAAGCACTCAAACAGTTTAAAATCTTGTACCCAGAATGGTAAAATCAGATAAAAAAACATGAAAAAACAATAGAGAAATGTTTATTAACTGGAGAAGAACCAAAGCTTGATGATCCAATACGCAATGAGAAATATCCCAGACTCTATGTTGATGAACAAGATGTAAAATCGGTACAAGACGAGATTGATGCCTGCGCAATGAGCGTTGCAAAAACACTTGTTGAGGCAGCTCTTTTAATTATTTCAATTGTAGCATTCAAGCCACCAATTAATACTAGGGTATATTATCTTGTAGGAAAAAAAATTGGTAAACAGGAAATACTAAGCCAATTCCGTACAGCAATTTTCAAGATTTCAGAAGCAATTCAAGCCAGTAATGCAACGGCAGCTGCCAGCGGAGTATTTGATCTTGCAAAAATGATATATGAAGTTGGCATAATACAAATAATCTTTGATGCTATAATAAGTGAATTAGATTTCTGGGATGTGGCTTTATTTGTAGCTACCAGCATACCACAAATTCTAGCATTTATTCTTTCAGGAGGAGCTGCAGCCATAGCAAAAATTGCCGTAGTAGTGTTGAATACAGTTTCATTTACACTATCAGTACTTGAAACAGTAGAAACATGTGATATATAGAACCCATTTGGTATCTCTTAAAACTTAGGCGATCGCTAATCTCTTAAGCATAAGCCTTATTGGACTTTGGACAAAAAAAAGATTAGTTAGCGTAAATATTATGCTAACTAATTAGATTAGGGTTTAGAAACCGAATAAAATCTGGAATTGTCTTCTTTTAAAAGTTGTACATAAATATAGTCAAATAATTTCAAATATCTTCATTTATTGGTACTAACCAGCTATACATATAATGTCTTTGGGTAAGTAGTCAGTAAAAATTTTTTTCAACCATCTACCTACCACCCAAAAACTAACTCAACCGTTAACCTTTCTTTTCCAAATTAAGAGAAAGTTTCTGTTTCTCAGGTAATGTTGTGTATTCCGAAACAATTCTCCGGAACTCCTCACCCTCAATAGTTTCCTTTTCTATTAACAGGTCTACTAACCTGTCCATCACCACACGATTTTCTCTAATGATTCGGCGAGCTTCCTCATAACAATGAACAGCTATTGCTCGAACTTGATGGTCAATCTTAGTCGCAACTTCCTCAGAATATTCTGACTGTGACTGCCAACCTCGACCCAAAAAGACTTCCTCACTGGGATTCTCTAGAGCAATTGGCCCTAAATCCGACATTCCATAACGAGTTACCATTTCACGGGTTAAATTAGCCACACTCCTAATATCGTTAGCAGCTCCCACCGTTACCTCCGCAGGGCCAAAAATCTCCTCCTCTGCAGCACGCCCACCTAAAGAAATTGTAATTCTGTCTATTAACCAAGAACGGGTATATAACCCACTGTCAACCATTCCTTCATCCATAATTGGTTGAGCAAAACCACCCACTCCTCCAGAACGAGGAATAATACTCACCTTATTTAAAGGGTCAGAATTTTTGAGTACAGTCATTAACAAAGCGTGTCCGACTTCATGGTAAGCAATTAACCGTTTTTTCTTACTATCCAATAATGGAGTTAAACTCAAACCGATGGTCACTCGGTCAATAGCATCATCAACTTCCGAAGGTGTAATTGCTTCCTTACGTCTTCTAGCAGTCAGAATAGCTGCTTCGTTCAGCATATTGGCTAAGTCTGCTCCTGAAAAACCTGGTGTCCGTCGAGCGATCGCCTCCAAGGAAATCTCTGGAGTTAGTTTTTTATTCCGAGCATGGACTTCCAAAATTCCCAAGCGTCCATTATAAGCAGGCAAGTCTACAGTTACTTGTCTATCAAACCGACCAGGACGTAATAATGCAGCATCCAGGACATCAGGACGGTTAGTTGCAGCGATAATAATGATGCCTGTATTGCCTTCAAACCCATCCATCTCTGTCAGTAACTGGTTTAGGGTTTGTTCCCGTTCATCGTTACCTCCACCAATACCAGCTCCTCGTTGTCTACCCACCGCATCTATTTCATCTATAAATATGATGCAAGGAGCATTTTCTTTGGCTTTACGAAATAAGTCCCTGACGCGAGAAGCTCCCACACCCACGAACATTTCCACAAATTCTGAGCCAGAGATACTAAAAAATGGAACTCCTGCTTCTCCAGCGATCGCCTTTGCTAATAGAGTTTTACCTGTTCCCGGAGGTCCTACCAAAAGTACTCCTTTAGGAATTTTTGCCCCAATAGCTGTAAATTTTTCTGGCTTTTTGAGGAAACTGACTACTTCTTGAAGTTCTTCTTTTGCTTCTTCGATACCTGCCACATCATCAAATAATACTCCTGTTTTGGCCTCCATCTGAAAACGTGCTCTGGACTTGCCAAAGTTTAAAGCATTTCCCTGTGACTGACTAGAACGACGCAGGATACTTAGCAGCACAATGATAACTACAAAGACGATGAGGATATTGAAAATAATACCCATAGCAGCGCTATTGTCGGGAGAGCGCTTCAGTTCAAAGTCAATTTTTTGAGCGCGAACTCGATCCAGTAGTTCTGGGTTATACTCAAATACATTGACGGTATACATAGGTTCATTACTTTTTTGCCCTTTCAGGCTAACTTTAGCAATTCCTTGAGAGGGATAAGCATCTATTTCTGTAACTTCACCAGCTTTAATTTTCTCGAGTAGCTGAGTGTAGCTCAGAGAGTTTTGAGTATTACTTTTATTAGCAAAAGCTGGAGTTCCTAGTAAGGCACCTTGAGCAATTATCCCAGTCACCAAAATTCTCCATATAAGTTTTTTATATTTTTGAAAAATAATAGTTTTGGTATTTTGGGTATTAGCTTTAGGATTCCACGGTGATGGGTGATAGTTGTTAATTTTATTCGGCCCATCTGTTTTTATTTGTTTCCAGAAATTTTTCATTAGTATTCTTGAGTCGTGGCCTTTTATCTAGATTAAGGGTACATATCTATATCAATAGCGTATTTCATTATCTTTGCAGTAGTGGTAGTTTGATTCATATCTGATACCAATTACCATGCATTAATGCTGAACTTAAGTAGCACTTCAATTATTAAGTAATTAAAACAAGCAAAATTACATTTTTGGTAATTAGGGCTTGCTGATTAAATATGAAAGCATTGACAGGTAAAGGTTGTAGCATTCCGATCGCCATTTCCAGGCGGGGTTGCGCGACCCAATTATTTTGATAAATAAAACAAGTAAGTTTCCGTTCTACTGAACTTATCCAAACTTACCCCCCAACCCAACTCCCAGGGCTATAGAATATAAGTTGAAGATTTTTTAATTTTTATTTCGTCAGATGAAATAAATTGAAATATAATTAAAAAATAAACAAATATATCAGACTGATATAAATGCTTGAGTTATCTGCCCTCGGTTTACTGCAAAAGAAGCCTCTGCACGGCTATCGTTTAAAGCAACAGCTAGAGTTATTTATGAGTAGCTGTATTAGCATCAACTATGGTGCTATATATCCGTTGCTGAAACGATTAGAAGAGCGGGGTTATATTTTCGTAGTTACAGAAGAACCAGGGAAAGCCGGGTGTAGTCGTAAAATCTATCAAATAACAGAAAAAGGGCGCGATCGCTGGCGTGAAAAAATGCTAGAAAATCTCAAAGAAAGTTGGGTAAAAGGTCGCTCTAGATTTCTGATTAAATTTTTCTTTTTCAGTGATTTAGAACCCATAGAACGAGTAAAACTGATCGAACATCGTTTAATAGTTTGTCAACTACGTCAAGAATATTTAGATAGTCAACAATCTGAAAATATACAACGAGACCCCTATCAATTTTCGGCTTGGAATCGAGCAAAATCAATGCTTAATTCAGAAACGCAATGGCTCAGAGAAGAATTAGTCAAAGAATTAGAACTGATAAATTTTGATTCTAATCAAGCAAAAAAACAGAATTTTAACTCTATATTAACTGCAGAAATTTAGTCAAAATCACAAAAAATAAAGGTTAAATAAATGTCAAATTTCAATTCATCAAACTCAGCAATTAAAGACAAAACTAAACCACCAGAAAATATCCAGGAGAATACCAAAATAGAAATATATGAAGACCAGACAAAAACTACTCTGGAATGGTTTCAACCTGAGAAAAAGAATTTTTCTGGTGTACTTTGGGCAACAGTAATTATTGCCACCCTCGGAGTAGGATTTTTAGGAGGACAATGGTGGCAGTCTCAAAGTAGCGAAACAGCTAACAAACCATCAACAGTAGCTCCAGGTAGACGACGAAGTACCCTAGTTAAAGCCATACCAATAGAAACTACCTCCCTCCAAGAAATCTCAGAATTTGTCGGGAAACTCGAAGCAAAACGCTCAGTCGAAGTTAGACCAGAAATAGATGGTAGAGTAGTAGAAATTTTAGCCCAGGAAGGAACCTTTATATCCAAAGGGCAGGCGATCGCTAAACTCAAAAGTGATAATGTGGAAGCCAACTTAAGGAGAACTAAAGCAAACCTCCGGCGAACTCAAGCACGTTTAGCAGAACTCAAAACCGGAGCAAGGCCAGAACAAATTGCCGCATCTAGAGCGCGTCTTAACCAATCTCAAGCACGTTTAGCAGAACTCAATGGAGCAAGACCAGAACAAATTGCCGCATCTAGAGCGCGTCTTAATCAATCTCAAGCAAGTTTAGCAGAACTGCAAGCAGGTACTCGTGATGAAGAAATTGCTCAGGCAAAAGCACAACTACAAGAGGCAGAAGCACGACTGGCCAATGCCAAGTCAGGTAGTCTGTTAGAAGAAATTGCTCAAGCTAAGGCGCAAATAGAATTACAACAAGCAGAATTAGAGTTAGCTAGCGAACAAGTAAAGCGAAATCAAAATTTGAGAGCAGAAGGAGCGATCGCTGAATTAACTTTTCAGGAAATTTTTAAACAAGAGAAGGCAGCTAAAGCAAGAGTAGAGGAAGCAAAAAGACGAGTGACCCAGTTGCAAAGAAATAGAGAATCTACAATTGAGACATTAGAAGCAGCAGTGGAACAACAACGCCAAGTATTGAGAAGGTTAGAAAATGGCACTCGTCCCGAAGAAATTGCCAGAGCACAAGCGGAGGTGGCTGAAGCTCGTAGTAATTTAGAGGAGTTACAAAACGGCACTCGTCCTGAAGAAATTGCTAGAGCAGAGGCGGAGGTTGCAGAAGCTCGTAGTAATTTAGAGGAGTTACAAAACGGTACTCGTCCTGAAGAAATTGCTCAGGCGAATGCAGATGTGGCAGCAGCACAAGCAGAGGTAGAGAGTTTAGAAGCGGAGTTACGGGATACGGTAGTTGTAGCACCCTTTGCTGGAATTGTGGGAAATATGATTGTGAAAATGGGAGATTTTGTTACTGATAATGACACTATTACTACTGTGACGGCAAATCAAGTATTAGAAATAAATTTACCAATTCCTTTGGAGCGACGAGGGGATTTAAAATTGGGTTTACCTGTGGAGATTAAGAATTCAGAAGAGAAACCTGTGGGAATGGGGAAAGTTAGTTTTATTTCTCCTACTGTTAGTAGTGACTCTCAAACTATTTTAGTTAAAGCAGATGTGGATAATAGTGCTGGAAAGTTAAGAGATGGTCAGTTTGTGCGGGTAAATGTGATTTGGGATAGACGTCAAACTGTGGTAGTACCAATGACAGCGGTAGGTTTTCAAGGAGAAGAAAGGTTTGTGTATTTGTTGGAAGGAGCGGGTGAGGAGCAGAAAGCAAAACGCCAGATAATAGAGTTAGGTTTGGTTAAGGGTGATGTGACTGAGGTGGTGTCTGGTTTACAATCTGGTGACAAGTTGATTGTTTCAGGGGTGCAAAAGTTGAAGGATGGCTCTGCTGTGAAGCTTTTAAATTCAGATAAAGGAAAGAATAAGAGATAGTTGAAACTTATATCATTTGCCCTCTCTCGGGGAGCTATGTCAGCGGATAATTAGTTATCATAAAATTTTTTTTGTAGTTTTGCTCTATCCCTTTAAATACTTGTCTTATATCATGTCTCTTTAAATACCCACAAATAACATTTATTAGGTAGTAGAGAGTAGGGGGCAATTTGATAGATTCTCAAAATAATTGAGAAAATATCATTTTTATTATGTCTAATTAATGAGACTTGATATTATGGATAGAGCAAAACTACGAGCCTCATTATAATTATAAGTTTTTTACTGTAAGCGTAGCTCCTTTGAAGAGGGAAAATGATGTTAAAATCCCCTGGCTCTCATCTTCAATTCCAGCTTTAATACCAAATTGATAAATTTTTGCTACAAATAGCTAGGATATTTCTTAGGAGTCAACCCACCCCTCGCCCCTCCCCCTCCCAGGAGGGGAAGTCAGGAGGACCGAGTCAGAATGAATGGTTTAAATACCATTTTTTAGGTCGTAAATCATTCTTTTCTCTTGGTGCGCTACCAGGTGCGACTGGCGTCGTCGCGGGGTCGCACCGCTTTGTTAAAGTGCATATCCTGCATTTGTATTTTTATTCCTCTTACTATTAGTAACATTCTTTTTTTAAATTGGTATAATCTACAGAAAAATTATAAATTTTATACTTCAATAGACATCTGATAAAATTGCAGATGTATAGCATTTTTTGTACCTTTTTTCAGAAATTTTATTTCCTATTGCCTGTTGTATACTGCTACAAAAAGTCTATTATTTTTCGCAGATGTCTAATTAATTTTAATTACATTATGATATATTTTTTCTGATTTTGCAGCATTTAATTTGAGGTTAAATTATGTTTCTATCCGTCTACGAACCAGGGTAGAAAATTTTTCTCTTAGTTCCACATTTTCAAACAAATTCAAAATATATTTAGCTAGACTCTCCCCATCTTTTTCTTGTGCTAAAAAACCCGTTTCTCCATCAATTATTGCTTCTGGAATACCTGCATGAATCGAACTAACAACAGGTAATCCCATTGCTTGTGCTTCTAGAATAACTATCGGTAATCACTCGGATTCTCCTGTAGCAGTAGTAACGCTTGGCGCTCCCAATAAAAAAGCTTTATTCATCAATTATTTGACAACTTCAGGTGGTTTAACTCCAAGAAAACAGTAATTAGATAACAAACTTCCAGCTAAACTTTCTAAAGATGAACGTAAAATTCCATCGCCAATAACTACTAATTTTATATTAGGAATAGTTTTTTGTACTTGAGCGATCGCCTGAATTAAATATTCACGTCCTTCTTCCCTGGCGTTGCTGAGTGGTAATGATTTTGAGATTAACTTTGGGCGCAAAACATCAGTTTTTCAATTTTACCTTCAGCTAATAGACATCTCCAAGAATCAAAAATCAATATC
>NZ_RCBY01000005.1 GCF_003838195.1 Okeania hirsuta | reverse complement strand
TGGAGAGGCTTTATACCTTAATTTTTCGGTAAGTTTTGATAGTGTTAACTTTAATATTTCTTTAAAATTTATTTTTGAAATTTGTAGTTTTGTATACTATACTTAATAAAAATAAAAAAAATTTAATTTAATACAGCAGGGATAAATTTTTTTATACCTTCTGAATCACTTAAAATCTGCCATTAGTTAAGAAGAAAAAAGGTGCAACAAACAACAAAAAGATGAAGGAAAATTTTCAGCTCTAAGCTCTAGAAATATAGCTAAATACAGAAAGATAACAATTGCCCGTTACTTAGAAACTGCTAATATCTTTGAGTTATTTTTGTTGTGAAATACCACCTTCTTTTTTCAGATGACTTACACAAAAACCCTATATATAGTAAACAAAAACTATAGTGCCACACTGTATATAGCGATTTGCCACAGAAAAGCCAAGGAGAAATACCATCTCCTATTTTTCAAATGACTTACACAAAAACTCTATATATAGTAAACAAAAACTATAGTGCCACACTATATATAGCGATTTGCCAGATAAAAGCCAAGGAGAAATACCATCTCCTATTTTTCAAATGACTTACGCAAAAACTCTATATATAGTAAACAAAAACTATAGTGCCACACTGTATATAGCGATTTGCCACAGAAAAGCCAAGGAGAAATACCATCTCCTATTTTTCAAATGACTTACACAAAAACTCTATATATAGTAAACAAAAACTATAGTGCCACACTATATATAGCGATTTGCCAGATAAAAGCCAAGGAGAAATACCATCTCCTATTTTTCAAATGACTTACGCAAAAACCCTATATATAGTAAACAAAAACTATAGTGCCACACTATATATAGCGATTTGCCAGATAAAAGCCAAGGAGAAATACCATCTCCTATTTTTCAAATGACTTACGCAAAAACCCTATATATAGTAAACAAAAACTATAGTGCCACACTATATATAGCGATTTGCCAGATAAAAGCCAAACAGACTTAAGTCATGTGTAACTAGCTATCAACTTTTAGCAGCTTTGGTTAAAATTCCCGACAACCACAAGCAATAGTTTAGGAGAAGTAGCGTATCCCCTTCTCCCACGTTAAAAAAAATGAACAAAGCTGAGTGCTGAGTGCTGACCGCTTCTTTAACTCAACTTAATAAATAAAAAATATAAAATTTAAGAGGAAAATATTAAAAGTGGATGACAATCACTTTAATTCAACAAGACGGTACGACCCAGAAGCGATCGCTAAATATTACCGTTACCGTCCCTGGTTAGTAATTTGGAGATTTCTCGTTATAGTTTTGTCTTTTGCTAGTTTTCTACTAGGAGTTTTATGGGATAAATGGCAATATGACAAAGTTGAAGATACTCCTGAACGAGCTACCCAACTGCGAAAAATCCTAACTCGCTTAGGACCAACATTTATTAAAGTAGGCCAGGCATTATCAACAAGACCAGATTTAATTCGTAAAGACTTTTTAGAAGAACTAACAAAACTACAAGACCAGTTACCACCTTTTGATAATAAGAAAGCAATCTCGATCATAGAGACTGAGTTAGGCCAAAACATCAACGATATATATAGCGAAATTTCTCCCAGACCAGTTGCAGCAGCTAGTCTGGGTCAAGTTTATCAAGCACGTCTTCGGAGTGGAGAAGTAGTAGCAGTAAAAGTTCAACGACCAAACTTACTGCCTATTATTACTCTCGATTTATTCTTAATGCGTTGGGGAGCAAGTTGGTTAGCTCCCTGGTTACCTCTCAATCTTGGCCACGATTTATCTCTGATTGTAGATGAATTTGGCACAAAGCTATTTGAAGAGATTGACTATATCAATGAAGGGCGAAATGCAGAAAGATTTGCTACTTATTTTGCCGATGACCCAAGTGTGAAGGTACCATCAATATTTTGGCGTTATACTACCATCCATGTTTTGACCTTGGAATGGATTGATGGTCTGAAATTATTAGATACTGAACAAATTAAAGCAGCAGGTCTTGATACTGATACTCTAATTACGGTAGGGGTTACTAGCGGTCTACGTCAATTACTAGAGTTTGGCTTTTTTCATGCAGATCCTCATCCCGGTAACTTATTTGCATTAAAAGATGGTCGGATGGCCTACATTGACTTTGGCATGATGGATCAATTGGAGCAGGATACTAAAGAAACTTTGGTTGATTCAGTCATTCATTTGATTAACAAAGATTATCAAGAGTTGGCTAAAGATTTTGTCAAGCTTGGGTTTTTGGCACCGGATGTAGATATTCAGCCAATTGTACCAGCTTTAGAAATAGTGCTGGGAAATATTATGGGTGAGAAAGTTAAGGATTTTAACTTTAAGACAATTACAGATAAGTTCTCGGAACTAATGTATGAATACCCATTCCGAGTTCCGGCTAAGTTTGCCTTAATTATTCGTTCTTTGGTCACCGAGGAAGGTTTAGCTCTTTCCCTAAATCCAAATTTCAGAATAGTTGATGTTGCTTATCCTTATGTGGCAAGAAGATTATTAAAAGGTGAGTCCCCAGCATTACGTCGTCGGTTAATTGAGGTATTGTTTAAAGATGGAAAGTTTCAGTGGCAAAGGTTAGAAAATTTGATTGGCATAGCTCAGACAGACCAAAATTTTGATATACTACCTACTGCTCAATTAGGTTTACAATATCTTTTGAGTGAAGAGGGTGAATTTCTCCGAAAAAAATTGATACTAGCAATGGTAGAAGATGACCGAATTCACACCGAAGAAGTTACTCGTTTGTGGGGTCTAATTCAAGATGACTTTCAACCAAGTCGTTTGTTTAATATTGCTTTAGGCGCTCTAGCTGAATTTTCTACACAGAGAGCTACTGCAATTTTACCTTCTGTAATGGCAATGACAAATAATCAAAAATTAAATTAATGACTTGATGTCTGAATATTGCTGAATTACAGATAAGAATTTATTTTTTAATTTTAGTAAAGTCAGATAATGAATTGAAAATAAAATGTTTTTTTGACAAATAATTCTGTAATTCAGTAGTATATATTCCTCAATGTATCTAAAGCATAAATCAAGGAAATATTAAGGAAATATTTGTGTATAGTCTTCCTCAACCTCCCTATTTTTTAATCGCAGTTGGTTTATTAATGAGTTTATCTTCAGGAATAGTATTTGCCAAATTAATTAAGCAACTGGTTAAAGATTGGTCAGTAAATCCTTCTACTTGTAATATAGTTAGTATGAGAGGATTAACATTACAGCTTCCCTATTTAGGTATTGCTAGTGGTGCATTAATATTTTTATCCTCAAGTTTACAATTATTTGGATTTACTAACTTAGTTGCCTATTCTATTTGTTTGCCTTTAACTGTAGCAACTGGATTAGTTGTCTGGATTCAGCTTACTAAAATTTTAGATAAGATGGAACGGAGCATAACAGAAGAGAGTTAATTTTTTTCAACATTAGGATAAATTGACTCCCACTTTCAGCAAAAAATAGCCACTTGAATATAGGAAAAAATGACTAATATTATCGTAACAGGTGTTGGTGGGTTTATCGGGTCTCATTTAGCAGAAACTCTTTTAAATCAAGGAGAAAAAGTAATAGGAATCGATCAGTTTAATGATTACTATGACCCTGCTTTGAAACGTCAGAATATTTCTCAATTTCAAGACAATTCCGCTTTCCAATTAATAGAAAATGATATTCAATCTTTAAATTGGTCAGAGTTATTGGCAGATGTAGATATAGTTTATCATCAAGCTGCCCAAGCAGGTGTTCGTGCTAGTTGGGGTGAAGGTTTTCGTGCTTATACAGAACGTAATATCAATGCTACTCAAATAATTTTAGAAGCGGCTAAAGATGCTCCTCATTTGAAAAGATTGGTTTATGCTTCTACTTCTTCTGTATATGGTAATGCTGAAACTTTTCCCACTCCTGAGACTATTTGTCCTCAACCAGTATCCCCTTATGGAATTACTAAGTTAGCAGCAGAACGATTAGGTAAGTTGTATCATCAGAATTTTGGTGTACCCTGCGTATATTTACGCTACTTTACAGTATACGGCCCCCGGCAAAGACCTGATATGGCCTTTCATAAATTTTTTAAGTGGATTTTGCAAGATGAGCCAATTTCTATTTATGGAGATGGCCAGCAAACTAGGGACTTTACTTTTATTAGTGATGCAGTAGCAGCTAACTTAGCAGCAGGTACAGTACCGGAAGCAGTGGGTGAAGTATTTAATATTGGTGGGGGTAGTCGGGTTGTATTAGCAGAAGTTATTAATATGATGGAGGAAATAGTCGGGCGTCCTATTAAGAAAAATTTTGTGGAAAAAGCGAGGGGAGATGCTCGTCATACAAGTGCTGATGTTTCTAAAGCACAGAAAATTTTGGGTTATCAACCTCAAGTTTCTTTAAAAGAGGGGTTATCAAGAGAGTGGGAATGGGTGCAGTCTCTCTATTAGTTAGATTTGTACCTGTTCAAATTAGATAATTGTGTAATTGAGTAAGATGTAGAATAAACACCTTACTCAAACATTTACTCATTGCTTAACGATAGTAAAATTCAAAATCTTTCAAAGCCATTATCCTAGTTTTATTTAAACGATAATGATAACCTATTCTCTTGCCTAACTTATCCCAGAATTTAGTCTTTGGTCTACTATGAGAAGCATCCCAATGTTTCCTTACTCGATCAAGCTTCTGCCAAGCTTCACTATCAACTGTACTATTAACATTCCATCCTACTTTAGCTGCTGCTAATCCCATGAGATTTCCATCTCCTACATGAAACCCTTTTAATTCCATATATGTTGCAATTTTACCCCAAGTCTCTAAAAATTCTATTTCTCTGCCTTCATCTCGAACTATAGCATATAAGGATTCACCTATCCAACTGCCATTATTAAATGATTCTTCTGAAATATGTAACTTATCAGCAACCTTTTTTAAATCTGCAAATCTGTGAGAATGATATTTGTTGAAGTGCTGCACTAAATTTCCTCGACCTCCAGTGATTCCAGGGTTCCATTTAATATCTTCAGGTATGGTATCTACAATTTTTGTATCCGCATCAATATGAATAGCTACCCTGAATAATGATAAAGCTGCTTGAAACACAAACCGTCGATCGTTAAAGCAAAATAAAATCCCTTGTTGCTGATGCTTGAAAGCGATAACGTTTTGGTATTTACTAAAATCATCTGGTTCATCTGTGCAAATTACTAATGATGTGCCTGGAGAATATTTTTCTAAATCTCTAATTAATTCCTTAGCAATTTCACGATATCTTTGACCTAGAACCAAAGTACAAAAACAAAAATCTTTAGTGCTATTACTCATAGTTTTTCCTTTCAAAAGTTAATACTTTTCTTTACTTTATTCCAGATTCTTTGTCCTAAACTTTTTTTCCTCTCTGTTTTTTGGGGATAGTTGGTTGGTTTAGATTCCCCCAAATATCGATAATGCTCCCAAATATCCCAATAAGGGCACTCTGGTGAAATCCGAATTCCTGCCCAATGTAGATAGTCTAAAGGTTGATTCACAGTCGGGTCTATAAGTTTATCACCTTCTCGATGAAAATGTGATGTACCTGCCCAACTTCCTGCTGCTTTTCCTGGTCTGCGAACAATATTGAAACGCTTTTTAATTCGCTTCAAAATCATATAATTAATAATTGGTTGATCGGAAGTTTTCTGAGAAAAATCAAAGTATTCTGGATGAGTGGCACATTGAGCAAGTATATCATACAAATATTGTTCTGAAATTAGACCTTTTTTAGATCCCCACCATCCTCCATTAAAAATATCCTTAAGTTCATCTTGACTAAAAACTTGATAAATTTCTGGGGTGAATACATTTTTCATTCCGCCTAAATGTTGATAATCAAAACACAAGAAATCATATTCATTTAGATAGTTTAGATTATCAATAATTTTATCAAAAACAACAATATCTGTATCTATGTATAAAAATTTATCAAATTATCCAAACCAACAAGCTTGCTTATGAAACTGATTTGGTCTGGCAAAAAATTTATTACCAAAAATTTGTTTTAGTTTATTTGATAATCTTTTAATCAATTCTAAATCTTGATAAATTTTGACCCCATAATCTCTCGAAAAACATTCTGCGACTGTTTGATAATTATTATCATAGGGAATCAAAATAATTGGTGTGTCACTATCATACTTACGGATACTTTTTAATAGAGCAATACCTTGTTCTATGACTTTGTCATTTGCAGTGATATATATGCCACGACTCATAATATTTTCCTATTAGTCTTACTGAAAAGTCCTCACCGATAATAAAATTCAAATCTTTCTGACCAAGAAATAAGGTCTCAAGGTTCTCATTTGAAGGAAAAAAAAGGACATTTCGGATTTCAAGTATCCGCATCTTTAAAGGGGTAAATTTATTTTAGCCATAGTTTTTTTTATGACTCCAAATAATCTAAAATATATTCAAATTTATTCTGCTGTTTTTCTGACCAAGAAATAAGGCCTCAAGGTTCCCTTTTGAAGGCAGGGCTAATTCTTTGTCGTCAGAGAATATTTATATGGATATGAAATACATTTAATTGTGCAAATATCTAAAGAATCTCCCCATCTCCCCATCTCCCCATAATTTTTCTCTAGTGACAATAAATTGACCCTGCCCTTTTAAGGGGGAAAGAAAGAAAATTTTGGATTTCAAGCCTAAGACTGAAAGCGGAGGTACTGATAACTAAAATGACCCTAGCTTTTCTTCATTTGCCGACCTATATTTTTGACCTTATCAATAAATTTTGCTCCTAGACTTTTTTTCTTTTCAGTTTTTTGAGGATAGTAAGTAGGTTTAGCTTCGCCCAAATATCGATAATGCTCCCAAATATCCCAATAAGGGCATCCTGGTTCAATCCGAAAACCTGCCCAATGTAAATATTGTACAGGTTTACCTACTTTAGGGTCAATCAAGCGATCGCCTTCTCGTTGAAAATGGGGACTACCTGCCCAACTTCCTGGACCTTTGCCTTCGGGTCGGCGGACTAGATTTAATCGCCGAGAAATATGTTTTAATACTATATAGTTAAAAATAGGCTGGTCTGTGGTTTTTTCAGAAAAGTCAAAATATTCGGTATGGGCAGCACATTCGGCAAAGGTTTCATATAATTCATTTTCTGTAAACAGGTTTTTCTTTGATGCCCACCACCCACTATTAAACACATTTTTAAGTTGTTCTTCAGTAAAGATTTTTTTTTCTATAACTTTGGATGTGAAGACGTTTTTTATTCCACTTAAATATTGATAGTCGCAACACAAAAAGTCATAATCTTCTAAATATTTGAGATTATCGGCTATTTTTTCAAATACAACAATATCAACATCAATATAGAGAAATTCATCGAATGGTCCAAACCAACAAGCTTGTTTTTTTTGTTTGTTAGGAGTATTAAAAAAGCCTTGACCAAAAATGTTATACAAATTGTTGCAAAGATTATTTACAAATTCTAAATCTGGATAAATTTCTACTCCATATTTACTTGTGACTATTTCTGCTACCTGCTGATAATTTTCATCAAAAGGAATCATCATAATTGGAGTATCATAATCATATAATCTGATACTTTTCAGCAGAGCAATTGTGTTATCAAGTACCTTATCATTAGCAACAATATAAATTCCTTTCATTGTAATTTATCCTCAACTTGATAATCCTATTTTCTTGAATATTTTATCGATTAAACTTGGTGGAGGATTATAAGGTTTTGGTTTCCCTATAAACTTAGGTTTTTTCTCCGGTTCATGTAGATAGCGATAGTGTAAAAATATCTCTCTATAGGGAAAATCTAAATTTTCTCCTTCACAAACTCTAGTAAATGCTTTAGATGAAACTCCAATGTAGTGAAGATATGTTAACCGCTTACCACGATCGTAAACAATATGGTCTTGCTCTTCAAAATGTTTCGAGGTAACACTGTTACCTGTTTTTTCATTAGGAGACAGACTAATAGCCAAATTATCTACTTTCAAATTTAACCGCATTACCATGTAGTTGAGGATTGGTTGATCTGCTGCCCATATATAAAGTATTTCTGATTCTCCTTCTCGTAACTTCCCCAAAAACCAATCTATATTTTCCTGCTTAAATATACCTTTTTTAGAAGCATAGAAACCAGAACAAAAAATCCTAGACTTGAGATATTCTTGAGGAAACAATTCTTCTAACCTAGGAGATGAAATATCATATACATGACCAGGGTCTTTATACTGAAAATCATACACTACCCAGTCACTTTGATTAAGTCGATCAAAAACCCCATCTACAGGTCCCATGAGTAAAGCATCTGCATCTATATATAGAAAGCGATCAAAAGGACCATCAAAAGCACAGAACGGACGATGATGCCCAAATCTATAGTAGGGAGTAAATCCCTTCTCTAACCTCCGTTGGTGAGCGTTGGGGTGAGCATCCCAGACATCACGAAAAAATTTATCCCACTTCTCTATTGATTGCAAATCGTTGTAGATTTGGACGTTAGGTCGTGTAGAAATCTCAGCAGTAATTCTTTCTATGTTGTTGTTATAAGGATAAATACAAACTGGTATTTCATTGCTGTGATTAACTTCTATACTATTTAGTAGAGCTACAAGTTGATCAAAGACATTATCATTGGCAAGGGTGCATATTCCATCCATAAATAAATCTTAAATTTCTAGTTAGGAAAATTTCGTGACAAATTTCAGATAACCAATTGAGTAGATTAAGTTTGCAAAGGTCAAAGATATATCTAGTCCCAGAAATTGCATTTTTAGCCTCATGCCAACCATCAGGAGTAGAAGTAACTTTTATGTATGACATTCCTTTTTCATCCATAGTTGGTAGGCTCAAAAAACTAGCAGGGGGCAATATTATCTGTTGCTGGACTATCATAATAAATTGGCAAATACTAACATAGTAGAGTATCCTATAATTTATTACTGATATGCAGATTATTATCACCATAACTTTCTATTGAAAGGTTGTAATAATAAGGTCTTATATGCGTCACTTATTTTGAACTTATCATAAAGTTTTATGCCGAGTTAGTAAGTTACGGTGATACAAATCAAACTCAAACCCACTTTCCTGCACAGATTTCAGAAACAGCTATAAGTTGATAATATTTAATAGTTTAACATAACTTCTGCAAGAAGCAACAATACATTATGATGATTAGAAATGTCAAAAAGTGGCTCAAATCTAAAATCCCCTTCACCAAGGATTTAACTAAAAAACTAACTGCTAAAAAATGGCCAAAAAAGTCAATTGTATATTATCTAGAAAAGCGTTTTTTGGTACTAGAATCAGATATTAAAACTAAGGGTGCTAGTGGTTCAGATAGTGCAGTATTCTTTTTGACTAGAGAATGGGTAAAGCAAGGCTATGATGTTACTGTTTTCACTAATTGTGGAGGTCAAGAGGGTGTTTATGGAGGAGTTAAGTATGTTAACCATGAAAAAATTAACTGGTACGATACTTTTGATACTTTCATTATGTGGCGACATCCTAAAATGTTACCTTCCTATGTTAAAGCCAAAAGAATCTGGTTTGATTGGCACGATGTAATTACATTTGATCTTGTATATTTAGCTCCGTATAATAAAATTTTTGTCAAAAGTTATTATCAGCGTAACCTATTACCAGAACTACCCGATAATAAGTTTGCAATAATTAATAACGGTGCAGATTCTGCTGTTTTAGAGCTTACTAAGAACCAAAAACAACCCTATAAATTAGTATACGCTTCCAGGTACTATCGAGGTTTAGAATTTATGCTGACCTGGGGGTGGCATATTATTAAAAGAGAAATTCCAGAGGCGGAACTTAATATTTACTATGGATGGACTAAGCGTGATAATAGTGAAAAATTAATTCCTTGGAAGCAGAAAATGACGGAATTAATGCAACAGCAAGGAGTAATAGAACATGGCAGTATCGGACACAACCAATTAATGTATGAAAAGTCTACTTCAGTGATTCATTATTATGGGTGTTCCTATGGAGAAATAGATTGTATTTCATTGCGAGAGTCAGCAATGGTAGGGTGCGTTCCTGTGACTACTAATTATGCCGCGATTAAGGAAAAAGATTATTGTATAAAAGTAGATGGTGATCCCGAGACAAAAGAAACTCAAGAGGCTTTAGCTTATAGAATTGTAGAGCTTTTAAACAATCCTCAAGAGTTAGAAACTATCAGGGAAGAAATTCAAGAAAAAGTCAAAAATGAAACTTGGGAACAGGTAGCACCATTATGGTTAAAAAACATTGATTCAGTATGATTAGATATCTCCATAAATTATATAATGCTTTTGTCTAACCATTCTGTGAAACCTTATATGCAATATGCTGGGATTAGCTATGGTTATTAAAGTAACTATGACAATATTTTTAATCCTAAATCTGTTGAAAATCTCTTCTTTTTTGCCTCTTGTCTTTTGCCTGGTTCTGTAATAAATTTTATCCTTTTTCGGAGATATTTATTGAAATAAAATCAGATTATATAATGAAATGAAATGTGAGATAATTATTCTGTCTGGCAGTTTTAATAAGGAGGTATAATTAATGTTATCTAACACCTGTTCACTCTCAATTCTAGTAGCAAGAACAGACATACCTTTTATGATGCATACGATTCCTCATCTAGTTAGAATGAGTAATTTTAATTTTATTCAAAAAGTGTTGTGTATGGATACAGCACCTCTATCTGGAGATAAAGTTATGCGTCCTGGTGTTGGTACTCTAAGTGAACTCAGAGATTGCTGTAACAAACTGATAAGTGAAGGTATTGTAGATAAAGTTGTGGATATTAACTATGACAAAACTTATCAACAACAAATGTACCAAAAACATTTTGGTAGTCCGATTAAACCCACCCATAACTATAGAGGTTATCCGATCTTAGGGTCAATTTTTCACATAGAATCTGTACCAGGAGATTATATGTTGCATTATGACAGTGATATGCTTCTACATCAAGAACCAGATTATAGTTGGATAGATGAAGGTATCAAGTTAATGGAGCAACATCCGGAGATAATGGCAATTAGACCATTGACAGGGCCACCAACTGAGGATGGTATTATGTACCAAAAAAATCAGTCCCTAAAACCAGAAGCAGGGGGGTTCTATAAATTTCAATTTTTCAGCAGTAGGGTATATCTGATTAACCATAAACGCTTTGACAAGTTACTGCCATTGCCCATTTTGTGGCGTTCTTACAAAAACAAGTTTCTTAATCAAATGCCACTAAGTCTAAAAACCCTCTTAAACTACTATACTGGCAAAGGCAAGCTGGATTCTTGGGAGGTTATGGTATCTATGCAGTTAGAGAAAACTGACTATGTACGAGCAACTATGAGTTCCCCCAAGGCGTGGACAATTCATCCTAAAGATCGAAGTCCAGAATTTATCGGAGCTTTGCCAAATATTATCGAAAAAATAGAGCAAGGATGGTATCCACCTGAGCAAGCTGGACACTATGATTTTATTTCAAAATATTGGCTTTGAGCGAACAAAGTTAACGGAAAAATTGAGTTTTTGTCCTATCTTTCTCAGGGAGCTTTATGTTATGTAACTTAAACCATCATAGAAATTTAGCTCCCCTTCAAACTCTATAGTCAAAAATTTGCTATTTTAAAGATATTTTGGCAAAACTTCATAATAATTAGTTGAGTTGGTAATCAATTTGGGGTAAAACAAATATTAAATGTTGGAGCAACCATGAAATTGATAATTCCTATCGAGTTTTATCGTAAAGGTGGAGTTGAAAGAGTAATTTGTGGAACCATTGAAGAGCTAATTGAACAAGTAGAAGAAATAATATTAATTTTGCCAAAAAAGGAGATTGCTTATTTTCAAGAAAAGTTACCGAAGTCTCCAATAATCAAATATGAATCATTTACATTACCTCCTAAATCTTTACAGTCTCGAATACTTTCTGTAATTAATAAGTTTTCGTCTTTATCAGGTAATGTTAAAGCAAAAAAAATCCAAAGATTTTTTAAGAGTATCCGCCGTAAATATAAGAAGAAGTTGAGTATTAGATATTTAGCTAATCGTTATCAAGCTACTCATTGTTTGTACTTTTTAACTAATCAATTAACTCCACCCGGTCTTGATATTCCTTTAGCAATGGTAAGCCATGATGTATTCTGGAGATTTGCACCTCTAAGTTATCCAGAATCTTATGTTAGAAAATACGATTTAAGTTTATTGGAATGGCTGAGGAAGGTTGATATTGTTTTTACTGTTTCTGAAAAAACTCGCAAAGATATTATCTCGGTTTTTCCGGAGTTTACTAGCAAGATTACACCTATACCTAACTCTGGTTTTCCTACTAAGTCAAATACTTCACAGAAGTTGTTGACCATAGCAGAAAATTCCCATGAATCTAATGAAGGATTACCAATATTTTATTTGCCTTCTTCTTTTGGTATTTACAAAGACCACTTAACTCTGTTAAAAGCAGGTATTAAGCTTGCTCAAAAAAATCTGAAGTTTAAAATAGTTTTGATTGGTAAAGAAACTGATAACTTGATTTCTGGAAATATTAGTTTATCTCAGCAAGCTAATAGTCAAGAGTATATTGATTATTTGAATCAATGTCAGGAAATATCTCTGAATAATCAGAATATAATGCAGGAATATTTTGAGGGGTTAGGATATTGTTCCGATGAAGAGGTAGAAAAATGGTATCGGAAATCTTCCTGTGTAGTTTTTCCTTCTAAATATGAAGGTTTTGGTTTGGCTTTATCTGAGGCAGTTGTTCGAGGTTTGCCTGCTATTGTGTCAGATTTAGAAGTTTTTCAGGAGCAAGTAGAACTTTATAAATGTGAGGATATGGTAGATTTTTTCTCTGTGGGTGATGTGGATGCTTTAGCAGATTGTATGGAGAAATTTATTCTACATCCTAAGAGTAAGTTGTCTGCTGAAGAAGTAGATAAACGTTTTTCTCATTGGACTTGGAGAGAGACTGCTAAAGAGTATGTTCGTCTATTAGAAAATTTGTGAAAAGTTGGCAGTAAGTTGAATTTTAAACAGCAACAAGGTTGAGTGATGAATCTCAACTATAAATTTCAGTGGTATTTGACCACCTGAGTCAGAAGTTCTAGTCAAAATTTAACTCAGACGTTTGGGTTCAACCTATCCCACTAATAAGATTTTTGCTAAAAACCCTAAATGTTTTGAGAGTTAAAAACCAAAAATTCAGTTTTTTAAACACATTTTACTTAAAGAAATAAGTTTGTTAAAAATAGTGGGATAGGTTCTTTGGGTTGAAGCAATAGTCTGCTCAGGAGGCGATCGCTCAGAGTTTTATCTAAAATCTGATAACTAAGACGTTATAGTTAAGTCTAAATATATAGTCTGCTCAGGAGGCGATCGCTCAGAGTTTTATCTAAAATCTGATAACTAAGACGTTGCAGTTAAGTCAAAGTAAATCATCAGTCAAAGGATGTTCTATCCAGACCTGTATCTAAAATCTGATAACTAAGACGTTGCAGTTAAGTCAAAGTAAATCATCAGTCAAAGGATGTTCTATCCAGACCTGTATCTAAAATCTCATAACTAAGACGTTATAGTTAAGTCCAAATATATAGTTAGTGATAGAGGCCTACGCTCAGAGTTTTATCTAAAATCTGATAACTAAGACGTTGCAGTTAAGTCAAAGTAAATCATCAGTCAAAGGAAGTTCTATCCAGACCTATATCTAAAATCTCATAACTAAGACGTTGCAGTTAAGTCAAAGTAAATCATTAGTCAAAGGAAGTTCTATCCAGACCTATATCTAAAATCTCATAACTAAGACGTTATAGTTAAGTCCAAATATATAGTTAGTGATAGAGGCCTACGCTCAGAGTTTTATCTAAAATCTCATAACTAAGACGTTGGAGTTAAATCAAAATATATATTCAATAACTGAGACGTTTGAGTTGAATGAATAGTCAATTTAGGAGGCAATACCTAAAGCTCGATCTAAAATCTGATAACTCAATCGTGAAAACTATTTTCAGGTTTGCTTCTCTACCAGAATACACAGGATAAGCTAAAAGGCATTTAATTTTTATGTTCCCTATTATCTTTTTTCTGTCAGCTTTCCCAGAATTAGGGGTAAATCGTTTCAATGGGAAATAGTTTAACCACTACTTAAATCAATTCCTGTGATTAATTTTCTTAAAGTTCAGCCAATGCCTCATCTACCTTTTCCATCTTCCTTGTTACTTATTTCTGAGTTCAACAAATATCTGATACATCTGTTTTGCCAATTTTTTAGGATTCCACAAAGGCGCTAAATTATCTGGATTTTTTGACCTCTGCAAATGCTCCCGCACTGAATTTCTTAAACCTAAATCTTTACCTAATTTAATTCCCCATTCTGTATATTCTTCCCAACTGCAAGCTACTCCTATATCCAAATTTACATTTTGCAAAAATGAGTAACCCATTCTAGACAAATATTGTTCTCCAGCTCTAGTTATTATTGGTAAATTTGCCCATAAAGCTTCCAAATTATGAGTACCTCCATTGTAGGGATAAGAATCTAATAAAACATCTGCTATCTGATAAATTGCTCGATGTTCTTCTTCTGTTTGAGTTTGACCTAAAAAGATAATTCGATTAAAGTCTACCCCTAAATTTTCAGATTCTTGAAGATAGGTTTGATAAATTACATCTACATCTCCTTGACCTTTACGAATTAATATACTTTCTGGTGTATGTTGCAAAATTTTTAATTGAGCGCGTACCATTTCTGGATTAGTTTTTCGCCCCGGAGCTATACACAAATAAACCATTTTATCTGAATCAATTCCGAGAGTATTTCTAGTCGCATTTCTATCAACCGAACGACTATCAAACCCATCCACAGCTACAGATGTTTCTGGCAATCTAACTAATTTTTCTAGATAATGTTTTTCTCTTCCTTGAGGATGGGTATACCAGTCACATAAAAAGTAATTACTTTCAGAAATATAGGGCGCATCAAAACCTAACCAGGAAACACAAACTTGTGCTGGTTGTTCATGAATAATATGTACATTTACTGGCAATGTCATTGAATCTAAATCTACTATTACATCTAACTTGTCTTCTAATGTTTGTTCGACAATTTCTTCATAGGATGGGAACCCATTAGGATACTTTTTCGGCCAATAGGTTTTGACAGACATTTGTTCAAATTTTTGAGTAATATCATCTCGCTTCAACGAACCTGTAATATATAGATGAACGTGAGGTGTAATTTGAGATAGTTCTCGAATTAAGGCTTCGCTACACCAACCTACAGAATGACGACGAAAATGTTTGGAAAGGAATCCTATTTTCAGGGGTTGGGAATTAGAAATATGAGTTTTTGGAGTTGGATAGTTTTTGATTATATTTTGATAATATTGTTTGGCTATTAATTTGTAAAATTTAGCGTTTCCTTCTAAGTTATCCCGGAGGTGAGGTACGGCAAATAAGAAAATTTCATAGAGTAGTTTTATTTCTACTTCGCTGAAGGTTTCACAGTTTTGATAAGAAAATTTTTCTACTTGTGAAAGTTTGGAGTTTGCCATGTCACTTACTCCAGATTGAAAATAGGCGAATAAAAAGGCAGTACCTGAAAGAATAGGAGCTATTTCTCCACAAGAATTACAAAAATTATCGGCTGCTTTTCTAGCTTGGGCAAGTTTAGTTGTATGGCTGAGTAAATCGCATAATTGTTGATGTGCTTCAACAAATTGTGGTTTAAGTTCGATAGCTTTTTCAAACAAAGCGATCGCTTCTTCCATTTTTTCTTGTTTAATAATATGTCCGATGCGAGAATATACTTCTGCCCAGTTTGGTTTAAGTTCTAATGCTTGATGATATTTTTCTAGTGCTGATTTTAATAATCCTTTATTGGAAAGTGCTGTTCCTAAGTTGGCATAAGCATCATAGGAATTAGGATTATATTTAATGGCTATTTGATAATGATAAATTGCCCGATCGTAGTCTCCTTTTAACAAGAAATTATTAGCTAGTTTTTCATGTAAGTGTTTGAGTTCTGGATTAATATTTAATGCTTTCTGATAATATTTTGCTGCTGCTTCTCTATCTCCTTGTTTACCTAAAATATTAGCTAGATTACTATAAGCTTCGGTATAATCTGGTTTGAGATTAATAGCTCTTTGATAACTTCTAACTGCGTCGTTAATTCTACTCAGTTTAACTAGGGTATTGCCTAATTTAAAGTGAAAATCTGCCTCTACTATATCTGGTTGAATTTCTAATGCTTTTTCCCAAGATTCCAGAGCTTCATCAACTTTTCCTAAATATTGAAATAGTTTACCAATATTCCAATAAATACCAGGCAAATCTGGTTTTAAATAAACAGCCTTTTGATAATAAAACAGTGCTTGTTTATGTTGACCTAACTGCAAATAGACACTACCCACATTTCCATAAACTTCTGCAACTTCCGGTTCAATTTCTAATGCCAGATTATAAGCAGACAAAGCTGCTGCTAAATTATTTTGTCTGTAAAAAGCATTTCCTAAAGTTACATAACATGGAGCATAATCTGGTTGAATTTTTAAAGCTTCTTTACAGTGAGCGATTGCTACTGTTAAATCTCCTTGTCCGAGAGCAATATCGGCTTGATTTCTATAAGTTTCTGCTGCGGGATATTTTAAGAGTTTTTTGACAAATTCTGTTTCTGATTCTTGGTCTTTAAAGGTTTGACTTTGACTGAGTTTTTCCTGATTTTTTTTGACTTGGTTTAAACCGGGCAAATTATCGTTATTATTCTCAAAAGCTTCAAATTTTTGCTCTGGAATTAGATTTAAAGTAGTAGCTTGAATTTCATGGTCTTCATCAGATTCAATAATTTCTCGATTTGGATATACTGTGAATTTTTCCTGTTCTAGATATTGACTTGATTGATGCTGAATTACTGAATCAAGATATTTTTCTGTTTCTAATTCTTGGTGTTTAAAGGTTTTACCTTGAATGAATTTATCCTGATTTTTCTTGACTTGGTTTAAACCGGGGAAATTATCGGTATTATTCTCAAAAGCTTCAAATTTTTGCTCTATTGATTTATCTTTTTCTTTTGGGTTTAATACCCCACCGTCTACAGGGTATTTACAATTGGTTGAGGTTTGAGTCCCCATCCACTTTTTCCTTCTTCCTTTTTCCTTCTTCCTCTCTTGGTGCCCATTCCCTCCCTTGGTCAGCATTCCCTTACGACTGTTGTCGTCGCCGGATATGACCCCTTGCATCTGTCGCCGATGCGGGGTCGCACCGCTTCTTCCTTCTTCAACCTCAATTACTGAATCAATATATCTCTCTATATTATGATTATTTGCCAATGCAAAATCTTGCCATTCTGTGAATAAAATACCCAATTCTTGCTCAGTAATCTCAGGCTTTAGCAATCTATATAATTCAGCAAAAGCCTCTTGATAATTTGGTTTAATAGATAAAGATTTTTGATAATAATCAAGAGCAGCTTCAAAATCATTCTGGAGAGTAAAAACACCACCCAATTTAAAATAAACTTGAGGGTTTTCCGGTTCTAGTTGCTGAAAAATTTGATAACAAAAAATCGCCCGCTCAAATTCCCTTCTTTCAATAAATATATTTCCCAATATCAATCGAACAGATGGAATATTTGGATTAATCTCCAGCGCCCTTTCATAATTAAAAATTGCTAAATCCAACTGTCCCCGTCGATTATAAATACTGCCAAGATAAACATAAACTTCTGCCAAATTAGGTTGTAACTTTAACGCCTGAAAATAAGCATTAATTGCCTGTTCAAATTGATTTTTCTCTTGAAAAATATTTCCCAAAATTAAATACACAGAAGTCAACTGAGGTTGAACTTTAAGTACTTCTTTGCAACAAGCGATCACTGCATCAAAATTACCTTGTAGCAAATATACCTCAGCTAACTTCTTGTAAGCTTCAACATAGTCTGGTTTAATAGTTAAAACTTTTTGATAAGCAACCATTGCTGTATAAAGTTGTCCAGAATCTTTAAGTTTATTGGCTGTCTTGAAATAATTTTCAGGTAACATTTTCATGGTAAACCCTTACAGGGGTAATACTTGAGACTGCACTTAATTTTTTGTTAATTCTTGGCAATAACTAGAATAAGTTCATCTAGTGCAGGATGGCGGAAATAACTGACCAGTTACAAAATCCTAAAACAATACAAATCAAAAATGATTGACTGTCAGATGTGCGTCTTAAATTCTTGAGGCGATGTGTGCGGAACCATTTCCGCACTTTAAAAGCGCCATAGGAAACCTCGCCAATTAGCACTCGCTTTCAAATGCATGACTTTTAACCTCCCCATAGCGACACTAGGCATTCCCTACTGTAATTAGTGCTTTTTTAGGATGTTTTTGCCTAAGTTTTGTAATTCTACAAATATTAAAACTCTACACTGAAAACGAATGTGGGCCTTGTGGGTAAGTTGCGTCAACTTCATATTCTCTACAGTCTAACAAGGAGTAATTCTCCATCCCAAGTCCTTCCCTAAACTTAGATTCAGTTTCCTCTAATAAAACTTGTGAAATAGACTTCCATTGCTCTCGACTCTCCCAGTAAACTACGATAATAACTTCATTTCCTCTGTAGCTATCAAGCCAGACTTCTTTTTTTAAAAAACCCATTTGTAAAGCTAGGAAAGATGTCCAAATTTCTCGATCCTTTTGGAGAAATTCTTCTTTTAAACTATCTTCGATCTTGAATTGTAGCCATTCAATTATCATGGTATTTATAGCAATAGAGAAAAAAGCATACTTGACTTTAACCTGCCAATTAGTTTAGGTAAGTTAGACAGTGCTGATAATTTGATCTGGAGTATTAAGGTATGATAACAGAACAAGACCCCACAAAATTAATGAAACAGCAAGTCGGTAAAGCTGCTGCTGACCGCATTAAATCTGGAATGATAGTGGGGTTAGGCACAGGATCGACCGCTGCCTATATGATCCAGTTTTTGGGGGAACGCCTACAAAGTGGCCAACTAAAGGATATTAAAGGTATCCCTACCTCCTTTCAGTCAAATGTATTGGCTAAAAAGTATGGTGTACCATTAACCACCCTTGATGAAGTTGACCACATGGATATTGCAATTGATGGTGCTGATGAAGTTGACCCACAGAAAAATCTCATCAAGGGTGGTGGAGCAGCTCATACCCGTGAAAAAATTGTGGACTGTCTGGCAGAACAGTTTATTGTAGTGGTAGATAGTTCTAAATTAGTAGATAGGTTGGGTTCTACTTTTTTGCTCCCGGTAGAAGTTATACCGATGGCAATGACTCCTGTAATTCGGGGGATTGAAAAACTTGGTGGTCAACCAGAAGTTCGGATGGGTGTTAAGAAAGCTGGACCTGTAGTTACGGATGAGGGTAATCTGGTTATTGATGTTAAGTTTAATTCTATTGATAACCCTGCTGAATTAGAAAAGAGTTTAAATAATATTCCTGGTGTTTTGGAAAATGGTTTATTTGTAGGGGTTGCTGATGTAATTTTAGTAGGAGAAATTCAGAATGGGCAACCAATAGTTCGAGAAATTTCTTGAAGAAGATCGCCAATGAAATATACTTACCAATATCTTATATATCCAGCAAACGTGCCAGAAGTTAATACTAAACAACTGGCTCAGGATTTGTCTATATTGGTACAACAGAATCCTAGGAGAAGGCTTTGAATGATCGGAGCAAAACAGATGTCCAGTCAATGTCTGCCCTCTAATTTGTAATTTACTAAAGTTAAAAGATCAACCAAATTACTACAACCAGAAGAAGCAATTACCAAAGTTGAATATCTTGATTTTTCCCAAATTTATTCAACAGTTTTGCCATAGATCTGTCAAAGAGTAGAAACAACATTTTCTAGATTTTTAGCAGGAGGTGATAGTAATAGGAAACGAAGGGGTAAGCCTAGGTTGAAAAGTCAATCTAGACCTCGTTAATTGAACTTTCCTCATGGTAATGATTCTTGGTTAAAGTTTTGATAAATTAATGGTAAATGGTGATATATTTTAATTCCTAAAATAGGTTTAATTAAGGCTATAACCCTTAGAACAATACCTGCTCGAACTCAAATCAAACAAGTTTCACTAACAAAAAAACTGATAGTTGGTGGATAAATTTAAGTTGAGAATATCAGTCAATCTTGGGAAAAACCCATAGATTGAGATGCTTTTCTAGACAAAAATAGTTATTGAGCCAGATCACCAGGAAATAAATTATCTTCTTTGAAACCGTTAAGAAAAAATCAAGATCAACTGACCAAAGTATCCCAAGGTAATAACATAACAAAGGTAAACATGGCAGTAAAGCCAGAGGAAAGCTAGCAAAACGCGAAAGTAAAATGATCAAAAAATAGCTAGAAGTCGTAAATATTTTCAGTATAAAACAGCTGACAAATTAAGTCGGACAGGTAAAAAAGTATTTTTTGATGAATTGTGAAATTTAGCAGGATTAACTTGCACAAATCAAGGCAAACAAAATGAAGATGGAAAGTATTTACCTAATGGTCAATCCTCAAAGTCTGGGTTAAATAAGTCTTGGCGCTGATGCTGCATTTAATCAAATTTTTAACATACTAGGGCGTGTCATCAATTAAGGAGGTTGACAAAATGGGTATTGTATGTTCCAGGTAGATGGCGATCGCTATGCCAATAAAATGACTGAGGCTACCTGTAGGAATTCCTCCCAGAAAGTTTACGGAACCCTTGTCATACCTTGTGGCGATATAGCTGCCGCTAGGCTCCGCCAACGCTCGATACTGTTTGAGTTTGGCAAAGAAATTTTCGATTCATAGACGTGCTTTGTACAATATCTCATCGTAGTTACGGAGTTCTTTTCTGTTTTTTTTCGGGGGAATAACTACCTCTATTCCTCTATTGGTTAAAGGCATAATCACCCGCTCCTGAGCATCGTAAGCTTTATCCCCTAATACTGCTTGTGCTTCTACCATCGGTAATCAAACATCTGCTCCGTCCAAGTCAGATGCTTGACCTGGAGTTAAAAAAAATGGGTGGGATTACCCAGGGCATCTACTACTCCATGTATTTTGGTGGTTAATCCTCCCTTACTACGGCCAATATCTTCCTGTTCAGGGCTGCTATTTTTCGCTCCTGCACTACGAGTATGAGCACGAATAATAGTTGCGTCGATCATGGCATATTCATTATCTGCATCCTCAGCTAAAGTTTGAAATACTATGCACCCATATCCCTGAAATGGACCAACGACTAAAACGAGTATGGACAACACGAAAATCTCCAAATCGTTCTGGTAAGTCTCTCCAGGGAATTCCAGCTCAAGAGCGATATAAAACTGCTTCCACAAATAGGCGATTGTCTCTTGCTGTCCTTCCTACAGTTCCTTCACGTCCTGGTAGTAGGTTTTTGATTCTTTCCCATTGATAATCTCGTAAACCATAGCGTTTAGTCATGTTAGAGAAGCTCTGATTTTTTTTGATTCTGGACGCTTAACCATAAGCATACTATACTCTCAATGTCAAATTTTTATTGATGACACGCCCTAGCTCAGGTAGTCGCAAAAGCTTTTGATGTTGGCAAGTGAAACTCTAGAGTGATAGAATGGAAACCAAACTATACATCTCAATGACTTTATGATAGAGATGAAATTGTGTTTACAGATTGCAGTATCAGAGAATATTTTGATCGGGAACTACAGTGGAAAATTGATCGAGATATAAACGCAGCAATCAATTTGAAACGAGCCGGGATGGACTTGTTCGGTGACTATAAACCTCAAAGCACCCTAAAAACAAAGTGGTTATCACTAAATCTAAAACCGCTTCTGTTTCTAAGGAAGTTCTGACCGTCTTTAAAAGAGATAAGAAGCATACACAGAAAGCTAATACATCTGTGTAGGTAAGTCACTCCAGTAATTGTCTTTCAGATTCCAGAGCTTTAACTAAATCTTGATTTCCTTTAGCTCTTGCTGCTTCCAGGCGATGAGCTAATCTTTTTTCTATATTGACTTTATGAACCTCATTTAATTTAACTAGACTTTTTGGTGAGTTTTTGTTCATCATGGACATTTTTTTTCCAATTTTATTATATAATTTACATTTTTAATTTAGCACAGCTAGAAAAAATCAACCAGTCAGGTTACTGAAAACAGTCAGTTACTATTAGCTATAGACACAAAACAAAGTTTGTTTTAGTAAACTATATCTTGTAGAGTCATTCACAAATATTCTGAGTAAATCTTTTTAATAAAATGCCTGAAAGTCTTGATTAGTAATGAATGTATAAATATTCAGCAATAAATTATATAGTTAACTAAGGACTTTGAAAATCATCTTTTTTTATCCCTTAATGAGAGTTTCTCCTAGTTCATTAAATTTTATTAAGTAGACTTTGCAGTCTCATACTAAATATTAGTTAAGCCTTAGAAGTTAAATTTTATCTTTTTATTTTGGGTTTAATACCCCGCCGTCTACACCTATCCATTACCCACATCTTTCTTAACATAAAGCTTGACTGTTAAGACGAGTTATGAGTAAGTCTTGGCTCGGCTTTTTCGGGAGAAAAAATGTATTTTTCCATACTTTTTTTTTGACAACTTCAGTAGTTTTACTTAGCTAAATTGATTTTTTCTCCTTTCTCCCCTGCTCCCTGCTCCCCTGCTCCCCACAAGGGTTTCAAGACTTATGGGTAAGGTATACCGTCTACACCAGGGTCAATTTATTGTCACTAGTGCCGCTACGCGGAAGTTAAAAATCAAAAGTCAAAACTTTTTTTTTGACAACTTCAGTAGTTTTACTTAGCTAAATTGATTTTTTCTCCTTTCTCCCCTGCTCCCTGCTCCCCTGCTCCCCACAAGGGTTTCAAGACTTATGGGTAAGGTATACCGTCTACACCAGGGTCAATTTATTGTCACTAGTGCCGCTACGCGGAAGTTAAAAATCAAAAGTCAAAAGTCAATCATTTTTGATTTGTAATTGTTTTCGGATTTTGTAACTGGTCAGTTATTTCCGCCATCCTGCACTAGAGAAAAAGGGAGTGGGGAACCCACCCCTAACCCCTAGGGTCAATTTATTGTCACTAGAGAAAAATTGTATACTTTGAAATTTCGTACATCTTGCTAGGATTAGTTAACCAAAAATATAGAGTTAAGGACTTACGGAAAGACACTACATATAGTATATAAAAACTATAGCACTATGGTATATATAGTGTTTTTACCATGATAATGCGTAATTCCTGGAGTTGTAAATATTCTCTGACGACAAAGAATTAGCTCTGGCCGTCTACACCTTGTTTACAATTGGTTGGGGTTTGAGTCCCCATCCGTTTTTTCTTCCTTCCTCTCTTGGTGCGCATTCCCTTGCGTCTATCGCCGACGTGGGGTCGCACCGCTTCTTCCTTCTTCAATAATTTAGAAAACATTTGGTTTTTTCTTCCTCACCTAATAAAAAACCAAAAAATCTCTGGATACACGCTACAATCCTCTACTGTAAAGGATTATTAATCAGTCAAAATTCTTAGTTACTTACACAAAAAATTTCAAATTATCTAACATGATAGATTTCTCTAACATTGCGGCGCAACTTAACGCAGGCACTATCCTTCCAGAAGCAATAGTTATAATTACCCTACTTGTAGTTCTCGTTGGAGACCTCATAGTAGGACGTACTTCTGCTAAATGGACTCCCTACGCAGCCATAGTAGGTCTATTGATCGCTATTGTGGCCTTATATACTCAATGGGACAGTACAAATACCATCGGTTTTTTGGGAGGCTTTAATGCTGATGCCCTCAGTGTAGTATTTAGAGGTATCATTGCTCTGTGTGCAATTACCACCATATTGATGTCGGTGGCATACATAGAACAAACTGGGACTCCACTAGGAGAATTTATTTGTATTCTGCTCACTGCTACTTTGGGGGCAATGTTCCTTTCTGGAGCAGATGAGTTGGTGATGATTTTTGTTTCTCTGGAAACCCTGAGTATCTCCTCTTATTTATTAACTGGTTATACAAAACGTGACCCTCGCTCCAATGAAGCAGCATTAAAATATTTACTCATTGGCGCTGCAAGTTCGGCCGTTTTTCTCTATGGCATCTCCCTTCTCTATGGTTTGTCTGGTGGAGAAACTCGGTTAACAGCGATCGCCTCTAGTCTTGCTGATGGATCGAGTGGCGGTGTTTCACTAGCTTTAGTTATTGCCTTAGTATTCGCGATCGCTGGTATTTCTTTCAAAATTTCTGCTGTCCCTTTTCATCAATGGACTCCGGACGTATATGAAGGTTCTCCTACTCCAGTTGTGGCCTTTCTCTCAGTGGGTTCTAAAGCGGCTGGTTTTGCTCTAGCTATTCGTCTTTTGGTGACTGCTTTTCCTTTAGTTTTGGAACAGTGGCATTTTGTATTTACTGCCCTTGCTGTATTGAGTATGGTATTGGGTAATGTGGTTGCTCTGGCCCAAACCAGTATGAAACGTCTACTTGCTTACTCATCTATTGGACAAGCAGGTTTTATTATGATTGGCCTTTTGGCGAATACTGAAGCTGGTTACGCTAGTATGATATTTTATCTGCTAATTTACTTGTTTATGAATTTGGGTGGTTTTACCTGTGTGATTCTATTTTCTCTCCGTACAGGTACAGACCAAATTAGTGAATATGCAGGGTTATATCAAAAAGACCCGTTATTAACTTTAGGGTTAAGTCTTTGTTTGCTTTCTTTAGGTGGTATTCCTCCACTAGCGGGTTTCTTTGGCAAGATTTATTTATTTTGGGCAGGTTGGCAAGCTGGATTGTATTGGTTAGTTTTGTTAGGATTAATTACCAGTGTTGCTTCTATTTACTACTACATTCGTGTGGTGAAAATGATGGTGGTAAAAGAACCGCAAGAAATGTCGGATGTGATTAAAAATTATCCTCCTATTCGTTGGGATATTTCGGGTATGCGTCCTTTACAAGTAGGGTTGATTTTGTCTGTTTTAGCAACGTCTTTAGCTGGAATTTTATCTAATCCTTTGTTTACTTTGGCTAACGATACTATTGTTAAAACTCCTATGTTGAACTCGGTTTTAGTTCACACTGTTGAAACTAATTCGGTAGCTAGTCAACCAAGTTTTTCTTTGTCGCAAAATAATTAGTTCTGATTCTGTTGATTTACTAAAAGTAAGAAATGTTCGACTGGTTGTCGAGCATTTTTTCTGTTCAATAGATAGGTCGAATTGTTTTTATTTAAGTAGAATACCAAACTGGAGAGTACAAAGTTCTGCTAAAAAACAGTTGGCTCTCAAGATTGAAAGTGTTACTGGGAAAGGTTTACAGTACCTACTGTTGTGAATGGAGAATTTTTAACCTTGAGTCCGTGAAACCCTTGACTAGCAATAGTTATTCCCAGAACTTTGCACTGTCTAGTACCAAAGATTTTTATTTAAAGGCAGAAGTTATATCCCCATTCCAAATTCCAAAGTAGAAAAAATTATACATGGGAAAGATTAGTGATATCATGTCCGTTTAATTAGTGATAAAAAACTTTCTTCTTCTGTTCTTCTTTTTTCCTCCTATATGGGCGTTTGCTTGCCCATAACTATCGTTAACGCCACTACTCCTGACTCCTGATTCCTCGGTCGTTATTTATAAGTGTTCAAACGGACATTATATGAGAGGAAAGCAGCAAAAAAAACTATTTATTTCACTTAGCTTATAGCAGAAGAAAGAAGAAGTAAGAAGGAAAAATCTTGCGTTGTTTGGGTTTTAAGCTTTTGATATGTCCGCGATCTTTCCTTTGACTGCTATAACAACCTATTTCTTGGCCTTATAAGGGTTCTCATATTAATGGGGTAGAGTATTTTTTTCTCTTCACTTATTCTCTGTTCCCTTTCCAAAAATCGGCATACATAGCCTAAATTATTAACAGCTTACTAAATTTTTTGTATCTAAAATATTACCTAATTTTCAGGAAATTCAATAGGTAATATCAAGTTCAGTTATCTATTTATCAAGATATTTAGAGTAGAGGATAGTTATATTAGACATAAGTATTTTAGCGGGTTGAATTTATGCCTTTATTTCAACCTACCTCTACATAAAAGTATTCTAGAAATTTTTAACCATTTCAGAATTTTATTAAGAAAACTGAGTAACGGAAAACTATGCTAGAACTTTTAGAGCTTCTGGTTTCAGAATAACTTGAACTCCTGATTCAACTTTAACGTGCCACATACCGTTTGGTAATTGATTTAGCAACTCTACAGCTTTACCTCGGTCTTCTTCTAGTTCTGGACTTGGTGAATCAACTAAAATAACTGTTGTTTTGGTTGACTCTTTTGATGGTATTAAATTAGCAGATAAAGAGGAGTTTAGAGAGGGAGAGTCTTCTGAGAGAGTTGCTAACTGCATTCTCAGTTTGGTTAGTTTATTTTGCAGTTCTTGATTTTCTTTTTGATATTGTTGTGATTGTTCTGTTAGTTCTTGATTTTCCTCGGTTAATCTTTGAACTTCTAGTTTTAATCTCTGAACTTCTACACATTCATCGATACTAATATTACAAGCTTTAGCTATAACTTTTTTTATTAGGGGGCTGTACATAACTTTTCAGTAAATAAATTAGAGTAAATTGTTTTTATGGAGAGAGAAGTTATTCTTTTTCCTAGCTTCTCTTAACCTTCTATTATCATCTTCTATTTTTCCCATAGAGTATGTGACCCCTTATCTGGTTTTAATGTGATTAAAATCACTATAAAAATTATGAGTTAATTATGGGATAAATTTCCAGGATAATAAACTTGATAGTTGATAGTAATTAATACTTACATAAATTTGTTTTTTGAGTTAAATTGAAGTATAACTACTCAAATTTTTTATTGTTTTACTTAATTCAGGAGGGTGAGTTAAGTAGATACGCATAATGTATTAAAAAAGCCTATCTCATCAATAATTTATTGATCCCCTCTACTCTAGAAGTTGAAAAGATTCTCACATATACTATCTGCTTTGTCAATATAATTTTGGAAATAGGGTTTTTATTCTCAATGTCAAATCAACTATATTAAATATTACTACTTCCTCTTTTTATATATGGTCAGTTGATATATTTTATTTATAATTTTGTGAACGCTTACTTTTAGATGTATGATTGAGAAAATCTAGCATTTACGGTAAGAGTAAGATAGGTCAAATTTTTATATTTTCTCCCAAAAGCAATAAATTTTAATTTTTTTTGATAAAAGTTAATCAGGAAAGAAAGAAAACTTTTAATGTACACCTAATTGTAGGAATTATAAATATTTATCCAGAATTTATGTGAGTGGGGAATTGCTATAGTGAAACTATATTAAATATGACTACTTCCTCTATTTATATATGGTCAATTGATCTGTTTTATTTATAATTTTGTGAACGCTTACTTTTAGATGTATGATTGAGAAAATCTAGCATTTACGGTAAGAGTAAGATAGGTCAAATTTTTATATTTTCTCCCAAAAGCAATAAATTTTAATTTTTTTTGATAAAAGTTAATCAGGAAAGAAAGAAAACTTTTAATGTACACCTAATTGTAGGAATTATAAATATTTATCCAGAATTTATGTGAGTGGGGAATTGCTATAGTGAAACTATATTAAATATGACTACTTCCTCTATTTATATATGGTCAATTGATCTGTTTTATTTATAATTTTGTGAACGCTTACTTTTAGATGTATGATTGAGAAAATCTAGCATTTACGGTAAGAGTAAGATAGGTCAAATTTTTATATTTTCTCCCAAAAGCAATAAATTTTAATTTTTTTTGATAAAAGTTAATCAGGAAAGAAAGAAAACTTTTAATGTACACCTAATTGTAGGAATTATAAATATTTATCCAGAATTTATGTGAGTGGGGAATTGCTATAGTGAAACTATATTAAATATGACTACTTCCTATATTTATATCTGGATATCTGGTCAATTGATCTGTATTTATTTATAATTTTGTGAACGCTTACCTTAAGATATATGATTAAGAAAATCTAGCATTTACTTATAAGAGAAAGATAGGTCATTTCAGTTATCAGTTATCAGTTATCAGTAAAATTTTTATATTTTCTCGCAAAAGCAATAAATTTTAATTTTTTTTGATAAAAGTTAATCAGGGAAGAGGGAAAACTTTTAATCTACATCTAAATTGCAGGAATTATAAATATTTATCCAGAATTTATGTGAGGCGCTAATTATAGCAGTCTCAGGAAAGGTTAGGACAGATAAAAAGCTTAAAAATCAGACAATGTCAGATTTTTCCTTCTTTCTTCTTCCTTCTTTCTTCTTCCTTCTTCCTTCTGCGATACTATAGTGAAACTCTGTTTTGATGCTTTAAAATTTATCTGAAACTATCAGGAAACTCAGCCTTTAAAACAGGTAAAACTGGGCAAGGTTTTTGCTCCTGTAAATTGTCTGGTTTATTCCAAGTAAAAGGAGCTAACTTAGCAGCAGACATCCACAACAAACGTTTTGCTCTAGTCATAGCCACATATAGTAACCGAAATTCCTCTGCGGTCTTCAAATATTCTGCCTGTTTCCAAGCAGTAGAAATATCTGGTAAATCTTGTCCTTGTAAACTGGCGCGAATTTGTGCCCTTGCCACTTCAGCTAAGTCAAATTCTCCCAAAAAACTTACCTGGGGCAAAACTCGTAAATTACCAGGAATTATATTTTCATGTAAAAAAGGTAAAAAGACATAATCCCAATCTAAACCTTTAGCTTTATGCATAGTAATAATAGTAAGTTGCTGAGGGCGAGTATAATTTTTCTCTGCATCTTCATCCACTTCAACAGGTTCAAATCTCTCGGAACCTACAATTTCACTTAAAACTTCTAAAATAGAATTCATCGAACTATTATCAAAAGTTTGTTTAGCAACTCTTTCTGCTAACTTATCCGCAGTTGCTAAATCTGATTGTTGATAATTTAAAGCTAAAGCAAGAAAAGAAATTAATTGATACAAAGGTAATTCTGATTTTGCCCTGAGTAAAGTACGACAAAAATCACGACATTTACGCACCTTTTCTGATTGATAAGGATCGAGAGGTCCTGGGTAAAGAAACTGTTCTGGTTGAGAGGCAAAAACATTATAATCTTGCTTAGGAATTAAACGTCGATCGCCCAAAACTTTCAAAGCAGATTTTAAATAATCTGGAGAATGAGGGCGGTCAATAAATTGCATTAATGCCAATATTTCTGCTGGAATTTGAGAGTGACGCGCTCCTTGAGAAACATCATGTATTGAAATATTTTGTTTGCCTAAATCAATATCTATTCCATATTTTCCCGGATTAGAAAAAGTATCTGTAATAAATTTACCTTGTTTATTTTCTCGTACTAATACAGCAAAATTACCTTTTGGATTTTCTTGAAATAAATTAATTATCCGTTTACCCATCAACTCAAGTGTTTGGTAAATATCTCGGGGTTCATATATTTCTAAACCACCACCAGTAGCTGAAGGATTATCATTTGCCAGATGAATATTTTGGTCTCGAAAAGGTTTTTCTATTCCTGTTAATTCTGAATTATTTACCCATTTCAATACAAAATTAGCTGCATCTATAATTTTTTGACAACTACGACCTGCTTGTTCCATAGTCGCCAACTTATTTAATTGTTCGCAGTCTTCACAAAATTGCCGAAAATCTATTGGGTCTGCTGGAGTAAATGTGGAATTAATTGCTTGATTTGGGTCTCCAACACGCATGAGGTTGAGATTATTTAATTTTGATAATTTATGTTCTTGATAAATCCCATTATTTTCTGAATTACTATCATCATTTTCACTTGAATGAGCCAGTTTTTTTAAAAGTTTAGTTTGCAAGGGGGTAGAATCTTGAGCTTCATCTTCAAACACTGCAAAAACTTGATTTTGCCACATTTTTCTAGCACCTTCATTTTCTAATACCCGCAACGCTGCTAAAATCATTTCATCATAGTCAATTAATTGATTTTCCCTTAATGTTTCCTGATAGATTTGATATAAATTAGCAGCAATAGTCACAACTTGATAATGGTCATTAATTTTGTCTCGTAATTGCCATAAATCTTCTGGTTTAAGACCAGAACTTTTTGCTTGTTGAATTGCTTTCCAAGCTAATTGAGGTAAAACTTCAGTGCGTAAAACTGATTGCCTTCTTAAACGTTCAGTTTCTTCTCCATCAAATTGAACTCCTTCAATTAAAAGTTGATAATGTCTAGGATTTTTGGCAATCCAATTTTCTACACAAGTACGAGTTATTCTGTTGCTTGGAGTGGGAAGAATTAAAGTACTATTTTCTAAATCTAACTCAGATAATTCAGGATGACGTAGGGCAATACTTAAAGCCAAACCATGTAAAGTATGAACAATGAAACTGCCTTGAGGTAAAGATAATTCCTTTAAATGTTTGCGGATTTTAGTTTTAATATTACTAGCTGCAGAACGGGTAAAAGTAACAACAATTAATTGACGATTACTATGTAACTGATAACGAGCGATCGCTAAAGCTGCTGCTGCTGCCATACCATAAGATTTTCCTGCCCCAGGAACTGCTGAAACTGCTAAAGGTCCTCCTTGCCAGTCAGCCATTTGTTGTTGCCCAGGTCGTAAATTGTCACGAATTTGTTGAATTGTTTTTTCTCTTAAACTTGCTAATGATAAGTCAATTTCTGTATTTTCAGTATTCGTTTTAATATCAGTATATGGAGGCAAATTATTATTGAAATCGTCAGTCACCTTGTTTTAAATCAAAAGTTAAAAATTAAAATATAGGGTTTCTCAAGTTACTGAGGAACAGTTGTTTTTCTTATTTTCTATTCCCTACCCCCTACTCCGTTTTAAATCAAAAGTTAAAAATTAAAATATAGGGTTTCTCAGGTTACTGAGGAACAGTTGTTTTTCTTATTTTCTATTCCCTACTCCCTACTCCCTACTCCGTTTTAAATCAAAAGTTAAAAATTAAAATATTACCGAAAAATTGTGGGTATGTGCCTCCCCTTTTAAGGGGATAAAAAAAGAGCATATTCGCCAAGGTCAAGCTTCCTTATTGCAGAGGTACTGATAACTGATAACTGATAACTGAAATGACCAGTAAATATTTAAGTTTATTTTTGCCGAATTCAATCTATTTTAGCTAGGGGAAAATGAAGATAAAAAGTTGTACCAGTAGAAGGACTTGATTCAAAGAAAATCTTCCCATTATGGGCATCAATAATTGTCTTAACAATAGCAGTTCCCAATCCAATACCACCCTGTTTTCCATAACTTACAAAAGCTTCAAATAATTTATCCTGAATTTCTTGAGGAATACCAGGACCATTATCTGAAAAAGTAATTTCAACTAATCGATCTTTTCTTCTAGCTCTGATTTCTATTTTGCCTTCAGATTTATCCAGAGCTTCTACAGCATTAGATAATAAATTTTGTAAGACACGGTTAATCTTATTTTCATCAGCATTTATGATTAAACCCTCTTCCACAGAAACTATCAATTCTACAGAAGAAAAATCAATATAGACCTGGTTTAACTTAGCAAAATTTTGTAAGAGTTTAGCAATATCAATTAACTGACAATATAATTTTGTATTCCCCTGAGAAAAAGCAAGCACTTCTTCTGCCATATTTAACATTCTCTGAACTTGCATTGAAATTAGATCGCACCATTCTTGACTCTCTTGATCGGGATGGAGTTCTTTTAACATTGAACTTGATAATTGAATACCAGTAAAAGGACTTCTAAAATCATGAATAATAGTATTTACCATCTCTCCAATCAAAGTCATTTTCTCTTTATAAGCTAATTGATTGACATAATCAGTCGTCACGGTTCGCAATCTTTGAGATAAAAAACTTAAGATTTGTAAGACTATATCTCCTTTTGTATTAGCTAATATCTCTGTTATGGATTCATAGTAAATTTTCGCCAAAACTGTTTCCTTAGATGTAACTACCCTAGCACTTCTTGGCTTTCTATCTATAATCCCTAACTCTCCCAAATAACCATTAGATTTAACAGATGTAATCACAACATAATTATTCCCTTCACCACTCCTTTTACTAACTTCTACTTCACCTTCTAGAACTAAAAATAAAGAATCTGAATCATCACCTTCTTCAAAAATAATCTCTCGGGGATTAAATTTTTTAATAATAGCAATCTGGGAAATTTGTGCAGCTTGCTCAGGTTCAAAATAGCGAATAAACTGATGTGATTCTAGTTTCATTTTGTAGGGGGATATAGTATGTCTTTCGGTTAGGTAGTCTTGGTGATAATGGATGAATTTATCATAAAAAATATTCAGTATCAAAAGTTGTCAATCCTATGACACAACAAAATTTTGAGGCAAAAGAGATAGATAAATCAACATTCATAACTTTATTGATATTGAGCTACAGCACAAAAGCTATACCCTATATTTTTACTGATATCTTTTTATTACTAATCAACTAGATAGGAAAAAAAGCTATCGCTTTAGCTATAGCTAAAAACTCCTAAATTTTATAATAGTAAATATTTTGATTCAGCTAGTTTGCCATCGCTTTTATTAGTTGTCGCTTCATCAAATTTATTTGACTTGACAATCAATATAGGATATGTACTAAATTGATTACTAAGTTTATTTTCAAATAGTACTATTTTTTATGTGAAGTCCGGAATAATAATTGTCCCCAGATGAGGTAAAATAGAGTTTAATATCAAATCTATTAAACAAGCCTAAACTTACCTCCTAATTTTTCCCTCTATCCAAGACTCTATTATAAATTACATATTGATTAGTCCTGTTAGAGATGAAGAGTTAACAACTGTTGACTAAAATCTGTAAAAAGTTATGGACATCATCTTGAGAATTGCCCTGGAGAAACGACTTGAGCTCCAACGGCCTCAATTACACTAAAATGAATAATGCCACTAATCTTAATATAGTGGCATTACAGACCTAATTATAGAGTTTTTTATGGGCTAAAATTACCACAGTCCTCTTACAGGAGGAGGTTGTGGGACAGGTCTTGTAATAGGAGGGGGTGGCTGAAGTGGTGGAAACTCTAAGGAAGGAGGACCCTGGAAATTGTATGTTGGTAACTGAACTTCTACCCGTTCATAGTTATAATCTGGGATGACTTTAAAAAAGTCTATACAACCACAAGGGTCTTCAGGATCGTCATTCTTTTTGCCCACAATTGCATAAACCCGCATTCCAGGTACTAGACCTGCTATTTCCATCGTATGTCTAGGAGAAAAAAATAGAGTTCGTAGTTGACCACGTTCCTCTTCAGGAATTGTGACATAAGTGGGTTCACCATCATTAGGTGCAATGCCAGGAATGCCTAATTCTGCTTCTTCATCTACTAGAATTGTGACTACATTACCGATAATACCTTTAACATAACCGACAATCTCCATTTGATTTGCTCCCCCTGCTCTAGTTCTTTCCCTTTGGGCAACTTTCTCATTTTCAGGAGCAGCGATCGCCGGATAAATTGTTCCAAATGTAATTAATATTGACAAGCAACCACTTGCCAAATTTGTATATTTTGGAAGACGCATGACTACCTCACCAAATTTTGTCTAAGTGTCTAAGTTAAAATCTGTTTTCACGGGTTTAACTGGACAGTGATTAATTGATTGCTTATTTTTATAACAACCTCGTCAAGAGGATACCACCAACGCTTATTTTTGGCAAGTAAGCTTACTTTATATGTAGTGTAGAATTTTTTCTGTTATTGCAATTGAGATTAACAGGCAAACTATTTGTATTACTTTCATTGAAAATATCTAGATATAGCCTCTGTTTCATTTACCAGAAAATAGGTTTATTAATTTGCAAATTAATCTTAATCTTGCCTTGAAGCAATATAACAACCCTAGATTTTGGTTCTAATATTTTAGTATGGGTAATATAGTCATCAAGTTCTTAATTATAAAAGACTTAGAGATAAATTTTTTATTGATCAGGATTTCAGATTTCCTTTTTCTATAAACTATGAATCTATATATTATATCTTTATATCTAGAATATCTATAAAAAAATTACTAACAATATAGCAACCATATTGTGATTTTCATATTTTAGTTCGACTCAGCCAATATATTTTTGGGGAACTACTATCGATAGTACTTCTATTCATAATTAATTTGCAGTATTTTTGTGATTAATTGTCATACAACTTTACTCCAAAATATTAGTAATTACTGATTAGCATTTTCTCCTGATTTAATTTTTTTTTCTTCAGGCATATATTCTTCAATATTAATAGATGCTATTCCCTTAGATTCGACCAACTCAAACATTGACCCTAATTGTACCCAGATCAACAAGGCAGTTGGAAACACGACTATTGCACCTATGACAATAGATAACCATTCAACAATATTAAAGATAGAAAGACTAGCTGATACAGATAAAAAGATAAATAAAGTCATGCTCAAATAAGCAGTAATAAGATTAGGTGTTTGATAACCTATTTGCTTTTGAGAGACTTTGTTTTTCAGCCATAGTGTTAATTTATACTCCAACATATCTTTAAAAATAATTCCCAAGACAATAGAGAAAAATAATGTTAACTGAATGACTGTGTAGACAGGAAAATCAAAAAAAGTATTACTGTACATTTTGTTTAACCACAAATATTAACATTTGTAAATCATATCATATTTGTAGTGAGAAAGAAGACACAAAAAAATTTTTAGCAAAGAATTAAAGATATAGCAGAAGCAAGAAGCAAGAAGCAAGAAGGAAAAATATTGCTTTGTCTGAGTTTTAAGATGTCTATCTGTCCTAACCTTTCTTTCTACTGGGATAATCAGAGTAAAAAAAATTATGATGAATTTTGTACCTCACGCTTCTTGGAAATTATAGCAATTCCTTAAAATAATGCTTTTTTTATTTAAAAATTCAGCTATTAAGTAATAAATCAGATTCAGTGATTTTTTTAGCAATTATTTATATGAAGTAAACATATATTATTCATTTATTATTCGTTATTCACCTAATCCGTACTCCCTGCTCTCAATAAAATTAGTAAAAATGCGTGTGATTTCGTATTATAAATAAATTAATTTCTCATTTGGCAATCCTGCAACTGTAATGGTATTAATTGAACTTAGGACAAATCACCTAATGATGTCAGTTCTAATTACCTCAGCTCCAATTAAAAGAAGGAAAATGTATTTCGGTTTCTTTCCTACTCAAAGTTTTTTCCACTTCCCCACTCCCCCACTCCCTTACTGCACTACTTATAATTTCAGTCAAATAATACTTTCTCCAAATTTTGCAAAGCAATTTCCAAATTATCATTCATTAGTTGTACATCAAACTCTCCTGCAGCTTCCATCTCTTTAATTGCCCTTTCTAGACGCTTGACGATCGCTTCTTCCGAATCATGTCCTCTATCCCGCAATCTTTTTTCCAATTCAGTCATAGAAGGAGGTAAAATAAAAATAAGCAATGCTTCTGAAAAAGTCTGTTTAATTTGTCTTGCCCCTTGTACCTCAATCTCCAATAATACTAATTTACCCTGTTTAATATTTTCAATAACTGGCAGACGTGGCGTACCATAAAAATTACCTGCAAACTCAGCCCATTCTAATAAATCTTGAGTTTCAATCATTTGTTGAAATTTATTGCGGTCTACAAAGTAATAACTTTCTCCTTCTACTTCTCCAGGTCGAGGACAACGGGTAGTCATAGAAATAGATAAAACTAATTCTGGATGACGTTCTAAGAGAGATTTTACCAAAGTCCCCTTACCTACACCACTAGGTCCTGTTAAAACAATTAATTTACCAGTTTGCATAAATTTTTATCGCAGTACAAGCGAGCATAACTAAACTTTTAGTTATTAATAACAAATTTTGGAAAATCAAACATCAATTACTACAATTAACTATCTTTATTGTTAAATATAAATCGATGTGCCACTGTCTCAGGTTGAATTGCCGAAAGAATAATATGATTAGAATCTGTAATAATCACTGCTCTGGTACGCCGACCATAAGTAGCATCAATTAATTTGCCTCTTTCCTTGCCATCGCTAATCATTCGCTTGATCGGGGCTGATTCTGGACTAACAATTGCAACGACTCTATTCGCAGAAACTATATTACCAAAACCAATATTAATTAACTGGATATCCATGACAGATTATGCAACTTATATATACAAAGTTTTTCAGTTATAGCAGCAGGAAAAAGGAAGAAGGAAGAAGGAAGAAGGAAGGTAAGCATTCAGGTCTTGGGGTTGCATTATTCTTGATTTTTTGCATACTCAGTGTTTCAAAGCTGAAAACTGTATCTAAGAATACTAAATAGTCTATAAATGAGACTAAAAGGTTTCTGGAAAGTGATAAACACATAGATATGATTATTTGTCAACCCCAGCACCTGAATAGTTACGAAGGAAGAAGGACAAATTTTCGTTGTCTGAGTTTAAGCTTTTGATATGTCAGTGCTCTTTCCTTAGACTACTATGTACAGAAGATTTCACCAAGGGTGAGATATACCCCGAAGCGGGAAAAATGCCAGCACTGGGAACATTTAATTATTCATATCTGTACTTCTTATGGGAGGAATCTGCTATAAGAAGAAAACACCTAAAAATCTTTATTCATTAAATCAGGCTTTTACATCAAGTCTAAATCTGTCATTATATAAGTAATAAATATTTATAGTTCTGAATAATTTTCAAACCTGCTCAATCAAATAATTGGGTTTATACTAAAGACTTTTATTGATAGCAGAGAAGAAGGAAAAATGGCATTGGTGAATGCGTAATGCTTTTGTCTCAAATATCTATGAACAAACTATAATTGTACCGTTCATAAATATTTAATGCCATTACCTAATCACCAACCCCGGAAAAATAATTAATCTTTATTTGTCAACTAAACTTGATATTATAATTCTCTAAATTTACATGAAAAAAGCAAAAAAAATTATTTAAAGATTGTCGCCTGAAAAATAAAAAATACTATTTTTAGACACTAAATTTATATCATAGTTTTTTCACTTTTAATTTTTAACTTAAAGCTAACTGTGCAACCTGTTGACTATACAACTCTCATAGCTTCATGTTCTGAACTCCGTGTTAAATGGCTACCAGCACGTTTAGAGCAGGTATATCAGCGCGATCGCTTTACCATTACCATTGCTCTGCGAACTCTCAAAAAACGTGGTTGGCTGGACATTTCCTGGCATCCCCAAGGGGCCCGTATTTGTATCAGTGACCCTCCACCTCGCGCCCCTGATACTTTTACTTTTAGTCAACAATTACGACATCAGCTAGGTGGACTAGCTTTAATAGCTATTGTTGAAGTTTCTCCTTGGGAGAGGGTGCTGGACTTCCAATTTGCGAAACGTCCTGGGGAAGCACCCCTATGGCATCTTTATGTGGAAGTTATGACCAAGTACAGCAATGTTATTCTGACTACTGCGGATAATTTTGTTGTTACCTGTGCCCATCAAGTGAATAGTCAACAGTCTAGTCTTCGTCAAATTCAAACTGGTCAACCTTATGAACTTCCCCCTTCTCTGACTAACCCTATTCCTAATTTGCAAGAAACGCAACAGCAATGGCAAGAAAGGATTAGTTTAATACCTGGTGTATTGTGGCGAAATTTAATTAAAAATTACCGTGGCCTCAGTAAGGCTTTAGTACAGCCAATGATTGAAGCTTCAGGACTAGACTCTCAAGAGTCTACTAATGACCTTAGTGCTTCGGACTGGCAAAAATTATTTAAAAGTTGGCAAGAATGGTTAAAAAATCTGGAGCATTCCAAATTTTATCCTGGTTGGACAGAAAATGGATACACTGTAACAGGTTGGCTAAGTGTAGAATCTGTTGATACTGTTCAGGAATTACTGAATGATTATTATACTGGACAGCTGAATCAGCAAGAGTTTAGTCAACTATATCATCAAATTAGCCAAAAACTTAAAAATATTACGGCTAAGTTACAGCTCAAGGCTGATACTTTTACCGAACGTTTACACCAGTCGGATGGGGCAGAATTGTTGCGATCGCAAGCCGATTTACTTATGGCCAATCTCCACGAATGGCGACCGGGGATGAAAGCTATTACTCTATGTGACTTTGAAACGGGGGAACCGATGGTCATCAAGTTAGACCCAGAGAAAAATGCGGTGCAAAATGCCCAAAGTCTTTATAAAAAGCACCAAAAGTTGAAACGGGCCCGTGTAGCAGTTGAACCCCTTTTAGCGACAGTCCAAGCAGAAATTGATTATTTGGAGCAAGTGGAAGCTTTTTTGTCTCAGTTAGATACTTACCAAACTCCAGAAGATTTACGCACTCTTGAAGAAATTCGGGATGAGTTAATTCAGCAAGCTTACCTTAAAGCTCCAGAACATCATCACCAAGATAATAAAAAGGATACAGAATTTTACCGTTACGAAACTCCTGGTGGATTTGAATTATTGGTTGGCCGTAATAATCGTCAAAATGATTTGTTAACTTTTCGAGTGGCGGGAGATTATGATTTGTGGTTTCATACTCAAGAAATTCCTGGTAGTCATGTTTTGTTGCGACTAGATGCTGGTGCCACACCTGATGAAGTTGATTTACAGTTTGTTGCAGATATAAGTGCTTTTTATAGTCGTGCCCGTCAGAGTGAAATAGTCCCAGTTATTTATACTAAACCTAAGTTTGTTTATAAGCCCAAGGGTGCTAAACCTGGTATGGTTGTATATAAGCAAGAACAGGTTTTTTGGGGGAAACCACAAAGGGCTGAAACCCATATTGCACAACTAATTGGGATACAAAATTAAAAATTTTTCCAAAAATTGCTCAATAGTTTGTTACAATCAGCAATATAGACATTGTGAGATATATAACCCGCAAATCGCTGCGAACTTGGGAATGCGTAGCTACTTGCTTGTTAATCTCGCAGAAATAACAACGGAAAATAATTTTTACTTAGACCTGCTTGACAAAGTTGGTCTTTTTCTTTGTCGTCGATCAAAAAAGTTATACCAAATTGATAAATGTTTGCTACAAATAGATAGGATATTCCTTAGGAATCAGGAGTCAGGAGTCAGGAGTCAGAATGAATGGCTTCAATACCATTTTTGAGGGCGTTGGTAAATAGAAAGATGAATTGAACGTGCCAAATTCTCAGCAAATGCTACAGAACTGGATCGATACACATTACTCGTTTCTTCTTAACTTTGAGCCAGAGATGTATCTGGGTAGGAATAGTCAAAACTCTCCTGGATACTAACTTATATTGATATCTATGTCATAAATAAGTTTTAGCGTTACGCTAAGTTAAGAAGATATATTATAACATCAAAAAAGCTTTTTGTAACACGAGGTAATCTGGATATATAAAACAGTATAAACAATCTCTCATTGAGGATTGCTGACAACGTATGATAAACCTTTAAAGTCTTAGTACTAATTTAGATTGGTAATAACTATGTCACAACAGAGTCTAATCACAGTCAACCAAAATGGACAATACGGTCGGCAAAATTTTACATATCCATCAAAATTGGATCTTGAGGTTGTCAATCAGGAACTTGCCCAAGCAGATGCTCATACTCTAGTTAAGTGGGGATATGCAACCTTTGGAGAAGGTTTAGTTATGAGTACCAGTTTTGGTATCCAGGCTGCTGTTATGTTACATCTAGTTACAACCGTTGTACCTGATATTCCTGTTATTTGGGTTGATACAGGATATTTACCCGCCGAAACTTATAGATTTGCTGAAGAGTTGACCGAGCGACTGAGACTGAATCTTAAAGTATATCAATCTTCAATTAGTCCAGCTAGAATGGAAGCTCTACATGGCCGACTTTGGGCTGAGAAGAATGCTGATGCTCTGAACCGCTATGACCAAATTCGGAAAGTAGAACCTATGCAAAGAGCGTTAAAAGAGTTAGGTGCTAAAGCTTGGCTAGCTGGCCTGCGGAAGGACCAAACTGACCACCGCAAGGGTCTTAACCGCATTAGTCAGCAATCGGGAATATATAAGATTTTACCTATATTAACTTGGAATGCCAGGGATATATACCAATATTTGACTGCTTACAATTTGCCTTATCATCCATTTTTCGATTTAGGTTATACCAGTGTGGGAGATTGGCATTCTAGTCGCCCCTTGACTATGGAAGATGAGAATGAACGGGATACTCGTTTTCATGGTCTTAAGCAGGAGTGCGGACTACATTTGCCTCAGACAGATGGACAAGCTCAAAGTTTAGATTCTAGTTCTTTATAATTAGGGTTTGCGTATGGAAAGTCTTTTTTCTGGGGTAGGAGACAGGAGACAGGAGACAGGAGACAGGAGGAACGGGTATGGGAGCGAGGAGGTAGGAATAAGAATTGTGAGAGTGATTTTTCTACCATAGTCAGCCGAAAATACTAGCTTTTTGAGCTTTTTGCACCTCGGAGGAACTGCGTTAACAGCTATTGCTTTTAGTTTAGGATAAAAGCTTTATTAATTGTCTTACTACAACAGTTGCTTCCCTTGCCTTTTGGTTGGGGTTTGAGTCCCCATCCACTTCTTCCTTCTTCAATTCAAAGCTTCAGCATGATATCTTATATGGTCTTCTATAAAAGATGCAATAAAATAATAGCTATGATCGTAATCTTTTTGCATTCTTAAAGTTAGATTTACTCCTTTTTTTTGACAAGCTTTTTCCAATACTTCTGGTAATAATTGTTTTTGGGATAAAAAGGGATCAGCAGTTCCTATATCAATTAAAATCGGATGACTATAACCATAATTTAAAATTAATTCACTAGCATCATAATCACGCCAGTTTTCTTGATTTGAACCTAAATAATTGCTAAAAGCTTTTTCACCCCAAGGACAACACATTGGTGCTGCAATTGGCGCAAAAGCGGAAATAGATTGATATTTTGCCGGATTTTTTATAGCACAAATTAATGCTCCGTGACCTCCCATGGAATGACCGAAAATACTTTGTTTATCTGGCTGAATTGGAAAATTTTTAGCTATGAGTTCTGGTAATTCTTTAACAACGTAACTATACATTTGATAATGCTTTTTCCAAGGTTCTAATGTGGCATCAAGATAAAATCCTGCACCTGTACCAAAATCCCAACTATCGTTCTCATTTTTAATGCCAGTATTGCGCTGACTTGTATCTGGTACGACTAAAATTAATCCATATTTGGCAGCAAATTGTTGTGCCCCTGCTTTAGCCATAAAGTTTTCTTCAGTACAGGTTAAACCAGAAAGAAAATACAATACTGGTAATGGTTTTGATTTAGCTTCGGGAGGTAAATAAATTGAAAAACGCATCTGAATATTACAGATGTAAGATGAGTGGAAATAGTAGATAACTTTGCCGCCGAAGCATTGATGTTCTTTAACCAGTTTGAGTTCTGTAGACATAATTTAATAAGTAAGAAGAATAGATTAATTTTAATTTGTAACAGGTAGTAAATGTGGTTGACTCATAGAATTTTTTGTGAGTATTGACTATTAAGTAAATCAGTCAAGTTAATGATAAAATGTAGGTGAGAAAGGAATAGATAAAAGTACATTTTCAAAACTTAAGTTTTTCTCACTAATATTGTTAATTTATTAACAAAAAAATCAGGTATTCAGCCTACTCTTAGCAAGTCAGAAGTTAGTATCAGTTATCAGTTATCAGTTATCAGTAACTTTTTATTCTTTCTCAATTTCAAAGGTTGCTTTTACCTTCTCTAAAATTAATAGCTGAAGTCCGTAGTTCCGACCCTGGAGGATAGCTAATAACTGACAGCTATTTGCGTAGTATTCCGCAGGAAATGCTTACTTCAAAAGTTAAATAGTTACCCAGGTTTTTTGTCTGTTTTTGACAATTATTAATCGGTCAGTATTGATTAGTCCTACTTTTACTTCTTCCTTCTTCCTTATTACTTATTTAAAAAGTTACAACATACGAATAGACTTACCTTCATGCATCAAATTAAAAGCATCATTAATTTTTTCCACTGGCATAAAATGAGTAATCAAATCATCAATATTAATCTTTCCTTCCATATACCAATCAACAATTTTCGGTACATCCGTACGACCCCTCGCACCTCCAAAAGCTGTACCTTTCCATACCCTTCCTGTTACTAACTGAAACGGACGAGTACTAATTTCTTGTCCCGCACCAGCTACACCAATAATTACACTCATACCCCAACCTTTATGACAACATTCTAAAGCTTGACGCATCACATTAACATTACCAATACATTCAAAAGTATAGTCAGCACCACCTTTTGTTAAATCAACTAAATAAGGAACTAAATCACCTTCTACTTCTCTAGAATTAACAAAATGTGTCATGCCAAATTTTTCCGCTAATTCACGTTTACTAGGATTAATATCAACCCCAACAATCATATCAGCACCCACCATTTTTGCCCCTTGAATTACATTTAAACCAATGCCACCTAAACCAAATACAATTACTTTTCACCAGCTTCAACTTTTGCCGTATTAATAACAGCTCCAATGCCAGTTGTTACTCCACAACCGATATAGCAAACCTTATCAAAAGGAGCATCTTTACGAATTTTTGCTACGGAAATTTCTGGTAATACTGTATAGTTTGCAAAGGTTGAAGTACCCATATAATGATGAATCATTTCACCATTTAATGAAAATCTACTGGTACCATTTGGCATTACACCACGACCTTGAGTAGTGCGAATTGCTTGACATAAATTAGTTTTCATGCTGAGACAATACTCACACTGACGACATTCTGGGGTGTAGAGAGGGATAACATGGTCTCCTGGTTTGACGCTAGTGACATTTTGTCCAACTTCAACAACGACCCCAGCTCCTTCATGTCCTAAAATGCTAGGAAATAAACCTTCAGGGTCTGCACCAGAAAGAGTATAAGCATCGGTATGACAAATTCCGGTTGCTTTAATTTCTATCATTACTTCGCCAGCTTTTGGATTTTCTAAATTAACGGTTTCTATACTTAATGGTTTACGAGCTTCAAAAGCTACTGCTGCTTTTACTTCCATGTTGATATCCTGATAAAAATGACAGGATTAATCATAGTTTATGTAAGGAGAAATAAGCAAGAATCAGGAGGATAAAAATAATGCAATAAATAGACAAATTTAAAATTTTGCCAGACAAAGATATGTGGCAATTCAAAAAGTTAGTAATGTCTATCATTGCTTCTGTTAGTTTCTTCTATAAACAGAAAAACTTGAAATTTTCGCTGAGAAGGATCTGTGGCAATTCGAGAAGTCAGTAACGCCTATAATTGGTGCTGTTAATTTCTTCTTTTTTCTTGCTGATTATCTCTTCCTTTATAAACAGAAAAGCTTGGGATTTTGAGGTGTTCAAGAGTTGCTTTTATTCTCAAAGCCAGGGTATATCTATCATGGCTGTGATAGATTGATTATTCTTTCTTTCTGATTTTCTTTTCCTGGTTCCTTTCTAGTTAGTATGAGATAAATTCTAGAAAATAATAGAGCAAATAGAAAAATTTAAAATTTTGGCTGAGAAGGAGTTGTGGCAATTAGAAAAATTAGTAATGTTTATGATTACTTCTGTTAGTTTATTCTAGAAACAGAAAAGCTGGAAATTTTGAGATAGTCAAGAGTTGCTTTTATTCTCAAAGCCAGGAAATATCTATCATGGCTGTGATAGATTGATTATTCTTTCTTGCTGATTTTCTTTTCCTGGTTATTTTCTAGTTAGTATGAGATAAATTCTAGAAAATAATGCAGCAAATAGAAAAATTTAAAATTTTACCTGAGAAAGAGCTGTGGCAATTTGAGAAGCCATAAGAAGTTCTATAGAGTAAAATTATCATCAGAGTTGACTGTAGGTAAAAACAGAAATACTTACTTATTTACTCCTATTGACCATCATGATTTTCTCCTCTACGTCGTCCTACCGATGGCTCCCCTACCTGACTCCTTATTCTGTACAGCCTCACATAAAATTGGTATTACCTCTTCCTTGCTTCCTTTATAATTAGTATGAGATAAATTCTAGAAAATAATGCAACAAACAGAAAAATTTAAAATTTTACATGAGAAAAAGCTGTGGCAATTCGAGAAGTTAGTAATTTTTATGATTGCTGATGTTAATTTATTCTTCCTTCTTCCTTTCTAATTAGAATTAGACAAGTTATTCAAAATAATACAACAATTAGAAAAATCTGTTCAAATTGGAGAAGTTAGCAATGTCTATCATTCCTTCTTTCTTCTTCCTTCTTCCTTCTTCCTTCTTCCTTTTTCCTTTTTTAATTATAATGAAAATCGCGATCGCACAACTCAATCCCACTATTGGTGATATTACAGGCAATGCAAAATTAATTTTAGAAGCTGCAAAAAAAGCTGAAAATTTAGATGCCAAATTGATGATTACTTCAGAATTATCTCTCATAGGCTATCCACCACGAGATTTATTAATTTATCCTAGTTTAATTGAAGCTGCTGCGACAGAGTTAGAAAAGTTAGCTAAAAATTTACCATCAGAAATAGCAGTTTTAGTAGGAACTGTAACTTTTAATTCTCAAGCTAATGAAATAGGAGAAAAATCATTATTTAATAGTGCGGTTTTATTAGGCAATGGAAAAGTCAAACAAATATTTCATAAAAGACTCTTACCTACTTATGATGTATTTGATGAACAACGATATTTTGAGCCTGGTAAAACTAGCGATTTTTTCACGTTAGAAATTCCTGGAAAAACCTCAGAATCTTTAGCTAAAATTGGCGTGACTATTTGCGAAGATTTATGGAATGATGCCGAATTTTGGGGAAGGCGAAATTATACTTGTGACCCAATGAAAGAATTAGCAGAAAATCAAGTTGATTTTGTCGTAAATATGTCTGCTTCTCCATATCGAGTAGGAAAGCAAAAATTGCGAGAGGCAATTTTAGAACATGGCACGAATCGTTATCAAATACCAATTATTTATGTTAATCAGATAGGCGGTAATGACGATTTAATTTTTGATGGTTGTAGTGTGGTTTTTAATAAGACTGGTAATGCGGTCTATCGAGCTAGTGCTTTTGCAGAAAATTTGGCAGTTGTTGAATTTAATCCAGCAAAAAAAGATTTGATTGTGACTAATTTTGAAAGTCTATATTTAGCAGAAAGTGAGGATGAAGAAATTTGGTCTGCTTTGGTCTTAGGGGTAAAAGATTATCTGCGTAAGTGTGGTTTTTCTAAAGTTGTTCTTGGTTTAAGTGGGGGAATAGATTCGGCTTTAGTTGCAGCGATCGCTACTGCTGCTTTAGGTAAAGAAAATGTTTTTACTATTTTGATGCCTTCTCCTTACAGTTCCGATCATTCTGTTAAAGATGCTTTGGAATTAGCGGAAAATTTGGGTATTACTAAACAAGTTATTCCTATTGGGAATTTAATGAAAAGTTATGACAATAGTTTGCAAGATTTATTTACAGGTACAAATTTTGGCATTGCTGAGGAGAATATTCAATCTCGGATTCGTGGGAATTTATTAATGGCAATTTCTAATAAGTTTGGTCATTTGCTTTTATCCACGGGTAATAAGTCAGAAATGGCGGTCGGTTATTGCACTCTTTATGGTGATATGAATGGTGGATTAGCAGTAATTTCTGATGTTCCGAAAACTCGTGTTTATTCTCTGTGTCGGTGGTTGAATCAACAGGCATTTAATAATAATCAAAATTTCTATGGAGCTGAAAATTTACTAATTACTGAACAGCAAAATATTATTCCAGAAAATATTCTGACTAAAGCTCCTAGTGCTGAGTTGAAAGAAGGTCAAAAAGATGAGTACTCTTTACCATCTTATGAAGTTTTGGATGATATTTTATACCGCTTAGTAGAAAAGTGTGAGTCTTTGGCAGAAATTATTGCAGCAGGACATGATTCAGAAGTAGTAAATAAGGTTATAAAGTTAGTGATGCGGGCAGAATTTAAACGTAGACAAGCACCCCCTGGATTGAAAATTAGTGATCGAGCTTTTGGTACTGGTTGGCGGATGCCTATTGCTAAGAAAAGTCATTTGTAGATTTGAGGTTGTCAGTTTTCAGTTTTGGCTAAAAGTTAATCTCTACTCTGATAAATAGCTGGTAAAATGCAATTAAAAAGTTATAGTCATTTTGATTGAGGTAAAAATTCATTCTGAACGCCACCAGAAAATCAAGACTCAACAGATGGCTATCCATCTCAACCTTCAAATATTGGAAAATTCATGTGGCTAATAGTTCATCTCTACTCTGATAAATAGCTGGTAAAATGCAATTAAAAAGTTATAGTCATCTTGATTGAGGTAAAAATTCATTCTGAACGCCACCAGAAAATCAAGACTCAACAGATGGCTATCCATCTCAACCTTCAAATATTGGAAAATTCATGTGGCTAATAGTTCATCTCTACTCTGATAAATAGCTGGTAAAATGCAATTAAAAAGTTATAGTCATCTTGATTGAGGTAAAAATTCATTCTGAACGCCACCAGAAAATCAAGACTCAACAGATGGCTATCCATCTCAACCTTCAAATATTGGAAAATTCATGTGGCTAAAAGTTCATCTCTAGTCTGATAAATAGCTGGTAAAATGCAATTAAAAAGTTACAGTCATCTTGATTGCAATAAAGATTCATTGTGAAAGCCACCAGAAAACAAGACTCAGGGAATGGCAATCAATCTTAACCCTCAAATATTAGGAAAGCTCATTTGGCTAAAAGTTAATTTCTAGTCTCATAGATAGCTGGTAAAATGCAATTAAAAAGTTATAGTCATTTTTATTGACCAATCAACTCATTCTGAACGCCACTAGAAAACAAGACTCCGGGGATGGCTATCAATTTCAACCCTCAAATATAAGGTTAGTTTGTTACCTTTTTCTTTCGGTGCGGAATGTCGCATAAACATAATTTTGAATTCTCCTTCTAAGATAATAAGTCAATAGCTGACTGCTGACTGCTGACTGCTGAAAGCTTACTAACTAAGACCAAACTCGTGGAGAACAACTAGGTCTTTTTAAATAAAAAATACGGAGATAATGCCAAACCGAATTAAACCAATCTTTCACATTAATTATTGACTGCCCACAATAGCGACAAATCATCCCTTTAGGAATACGAGTAACACCTACTTCACCAGACATATCAATACCTAAACTTTGCCACAAATCACGAACTTTTTTAACTACCTCTGCTGTAACAGGTTGCCCAACAAAAATGAAAGTTCCAACTACAGAATTATCAGCTAAACCCAAGAGACTATTAACCATTTCCGACCCTCCTTTTAAACATTGTCTGTCTACCCAGATAGGATAATTTTCTTGCCAAACCTCAGTATACGAACGCCAATTTCCTGCTAAAAATTTTTCCCCTCTAGCACTTCTGCCAAATCTAATAATTTCCCAACTCATCCAACTCGCTTCTACTCCTAAATGTACTTTTAAATCTTGCCGATACTCAGCACCATTAAAAAGTATTGTTGGTTGAGGGAACCATTCTAAACAAGACTGACTATGAAGGTTAATACTAATATTTTGTTGAGCAAGTTGACCATTACTACGATAAATTTTACTAGCAGCAGCAGTAGTAATTAAAGCATGGGTAGTCGGTTGTAATTCTATATTAATAGAAAGGCGATCGCCTCCTACAACACCACCAGCAGTATGTAAAATTACACTATGACAAACTTCATTTCCTTCTGGATAAAAAGGTCTTTGTATTTTTAATGGTGCTTGATTTTTGCTTGCCAGAATTTGAGTAGTATTGTGTTGCTTGCCATAAATTAAATCGAGACTACCGTGCCATTGTTTAGTCATAATTAGGATTTTTTTAGAGACTTTTTATATAGGAGAAGAAAGAAGGAAGAAGAAAGAACCGAAGTTAGAAAAATCTTACATTGTCTGAGTTTTAAGCTGTCGAGTTGCCCTAATCTTTCCTTCGACCTCTATATCCATAAATATAGAGAAAATCTTCTCATCACTTACTGTGGGATAGTCAATTTTAGTTATCACGGAAAAATGTGGCTTAGTTTGATACCCGGGTCGAAATAATTCCAGCAAAATTTTGACTTGAAAAACTTACTTCAGTCAAAGGTCTTTGTATTTTTAATGGTGCTTGATTTTTACTTGCCATAATTTGAGTATGATTGTTTTGCTTGCCATAAATTAAATTGAGACTACCGTGCCACTCTTTAGTCATGATCGAGATTTTTTTAGAGACTTTTTATATAGGAGAAGAAAGAACCGAAGTTGGAAAAATCTTACATTGTCTAAGTTTTAAGCTGTCGAGTTGCCCTAATCTTTCCTTCGACGACTATATCCATAAATATAGAGAAAATCTTCTCATCACTTACTGTGGGATAGTCAATTTTAGTTATCACGGAAAAATGTGGCTTAGTTTGATACCCGGGTCGAAATAATTCCAGCAAAATTTTGACTTGAAAAACTTACTTCAGTCAAAGGTCTTTGTATTTTTAATGGTGCTTGATTTTTACTTGCCATAATTTGAGTATGATTGTTTTGCTTGCCATAAATTAAATTGAGACTACCGTGCCACTCTTTAGTCATGATCGAGATTTTTTTAGAGACTGTTCATATCTATAATATAGAGAGAATATTCTCATCACTTACTGTGGGATAGTCAGTTTTAGTTATCGTGGAAAAAAGCGGCTTAGTCTCATACCCAGGTCGAAATAATTCAAGCAAAATTTTGACTTGAAAACTTACCCCAATAAATTGATATTGTAATTTTAAATAAGAATGAAACACTTTTTCGGCTGAAAGTATTCCAAGGCAATAAATGCTTGTCTAAATCTAAACTGAAATGACTGTAACTCCAAAATTACTGTTAAGTTTTCTAGTTAGCTTTTCTTACCCTATTACCAATTATTTAGGGTTTGCTGAAAAAGTATTTTTGTAGGAGTCAGGAGGTAAGCATTTCCTGCGGAATGCTGCGCAAACAGCTATGAGCTATGAGCTATCAGCTATGAGCTATCAGCTATTAATTCATTGCCTTTATAGCAGGAGTTAGTATTGAGAGATTTAAAGAGAATTCAAAGTATTGGAAAAAACTAACCTTGACCTGAGCAGTGTATATTCATTATTTATGAAACAGCTAAAAGCTGACTGCGTTCTAGCTGTTTGCGCAGCATTCCGTAGGAAATGCTTACGTCAGGAGTTAGGGGGAATGTGGATTTAAACGAAGAAGTAGAAAAAATAATTTTCAGATATTTTTTAGCCCTTATTTACTCAAAGTCCTCACATTTTACAGAACTTTTTAAGATAGTGAAGTACAGTTAACATTTATCTCTCTTTCCTACTGCCTACTCCCTTCTCCCTTCTCCCTTCTCCCTTCTCCACTAACTTGTACTAATATATTTCGTTTTCTAGGTCCGTCTAATTCAAAAAATAATACTGACTGCCAAGTTCCTAAAGCTAATTTTCCATCCACAATAGGAATAACTTCATTATTATTTAAAGTCATTGCCATCAGATGAGAATGAGCATTAATAGGTTCATCGGGAGGAACATCTCGCAGGTGCAAATCATTATGGAGATATTTGTCAGACTCCGGCGCTAACTTTCTCAAATATACTTTTAGGTCTGTGATTAATCTTTCCTCATTTTCGTTAATAGCTAAAGCTGTAGTCGTGTGTCGAGAAAAGACAATTACTTGCCCATTTTTTATACCAGTCGCATTTAAGATATCAATAATTTGAGGAGTAAGATTGTATATTTCTATTCCGGGGGCAGTTTCTATTTCTAGAAATTCATTTTTTATCGACATAGCAATTTCTTACCTAATAATTAAGGTTTAAAGCCTCTCCTTTAAAGGAGAAAAGCGGTCGTTAGCGCAGCTTCCCGAAGGGTGGGATGGCGAGAAAACCTCGCTATATCCAACCTATCAAGAGAAGAAAAATTTTCCTTTTAGTCAATCCTATTCTTGAAAATAAGAGGTAATAATTAATTATTAATTATTAATTATTAATTATTAATTGTTGAACTTATCTATAGTAATTTTAGAAAAAAATTAGTCAACTAAACTCGTTTCTTCAGTTGTAATAGCAATTTTTCCTACAGCATGACCCATTTCACTATAAGCATGAGCTTCTGCTATTTCTTCTAGTTTATATGTACGACCAATAATTGATTTAACTAATCCATCTTCGATTAATTCTCGCAGAGCATTTAAGTCCCGGGGGTTTGATTGGGCAAGAATTAATTTAGATTTTTTACCAGGCACAAATAAGCTGAAGAAAGTAGGAGGTAAATTATCTACAGTTGGCAGAGTAGATATATAAATCCCCTGTGGTTTCAAGATATTTTCACAACTAGAAAAAGTTTCTTTACCCACAGCGTCAAAAATAATATCATACTGCTCTAATTCTTGAGTAAAATCAATTTGATTATAGTCAATAACCCGATTTGCTCCTAAACTTTCTACTAGGGTAATATTGTTACTACTACAAACACCTATTACTTCAGCTTTCATTGCTTTGGCAATTTGTACTGCAAAGATACCAACTCCACCAGAAGCACCATTAATTAATACTTTTTGTCCTGGTCTAATTTGACCTAAATCAAGTAATCCTTGAAAAGCAGTTAAACCTGCAACTGGAACTGTTGCTGCTTGAGAATGAGTCATATTTTTTGGTTTTAATGCCGCAGTATTTGCAGGTATAGCAATATATTCAGCATAAGCACCTCCTGTTAATGGATTAATAAATGTATAAATTTCATCTCCTGGTTCAAAACTTTCTACTTCTTCCCCTACTTCTAATACAACTCCAGATAAGTCAGAACCTAAAATAATAGGAAAGTTAAAACCTGATAATAATTGTAGTTGTCCTTGTCGAATTTTCCAATCGACAGGGTTAACACTTGTAGCGTGAATTTTTACTAATAATTGATTGGGTGTAATTTGAGGTTTGTCAATATCTGAATATTCCAAGACATCAATAGAACCATACTGATTAATAGTGACTGCTTTCATAGAATTTTTGTGTAAAATTAGGACTTGAATTAGAATACCAAGAATTTCCTTGTTTATCAAGGTATAAAATTGGAAATGAGGATGTACTGAAATTTCAGATGGAAGAATGAATCAAAGGAAATAATGGTAGAGATAGGTAGAAAATAGGATTTGATAGCAGCTAATTATATCCATCAGTTGATAATTCGTTTTTTGCAGCAAGAAGAAATCAAAAAAAGGGAAAAATAAATCAAGAGGAATAATTTAGATATGCAGATAGAAAATTTGCTGTTTGTAGAATTATAGTCATTTCAGTTGAGATTGACACCAGGTCTTCTTACCTTGAATTCCTTCCAGGCGAAACAGTATTTCATTGTTATCTAAAATTACTATATTTGTGAAAATTGCCATGATTTACTTCAGATAAAAAATCTGATATTTTTGATTTCTCTTTTTTTTCTTATAGCAGGGAACAGTGGGAAAAACATTTACCCTTATTCAGATCATCATCTACATAAGTCCTCAACAAATATGGTTTCCTACGGAATGCTGTGCAAATAGATAAGACCAAAACTCATAAATTATCGAACCATTAGAGTACCTCTTCAGATGACAGAACTGCCAAAAAAATTCTTAACTGAACAGAATTGCGTCCTAACCTACCTGTCTATTGCTATATTTCATAAATTGACATCTCCGATCATAAAAAATCCAATTAATTATCCTACAGAAATTATTAATTCTTTCCACCTACTCCCTACTACCTACTTCCTCTTTTATGGAGATGTCTAATATAAGATTGGAAATAAAATTTTAATTGATATTATTGCTTGTTTAATCATCAAAACATCATTCGACTAGAGTAGCTCTTTAGATGATATAACTGCCAAAAAAAATCCTTAACTGAACCGAATTGAGTCGTAACCTAGCTGTGTATTACTATATTTCATAAATAGACTATCTTCGATTATAAAAAATCCAATTAATTATCGTACAGAAATTATTAATTATTTTCACCTACTCCCTACTACCTACTTCCTCTTTTATGGAGATGTCTAATATAAGATTAGAAATAAAATTTCAATTGAAATTATCATTTTATTTTGGGTTTAATAACCCGCCGTCTACACGGTGTTGACAATTGGTTAGGGTTTGAGTCCCCATCCATTTTTTCTTCCTTCTTCCTTCTTCCTTCTTCAATGCTTGTTTAATCATCAAAACATCATCCGACAAACGACAAGAGAAGCTAAAATTCCTGCGACATCAGCACATAAAGCAGTAGGTAAAGCATATCTAGTTTTTTTAATTCCAACACTACCAAAATAAACAGCCAATACATAAAAAGTAGTCTCAGTAGAACCCTGCATAGTTGATACTAAATAAGAAAGAAAACTATGGGGTTCATTTGTCACTATTTCCGACATAATACCAAAAGCACCACTGCCAGATAAAGGTCTAATCAACGCCATAGGTAGTGCTTCAGTCGGCATTCCAATTAAATTAGTGATAGGCGATAAAATTACAGCAAAAATATCTAGAGCGCCACTTACTCTAAACATTCCAATAGCCACAAAAATTGCTACCATAAAAGGAATTATTCTGACGGCAACTTCAAATCCTGCTTTTGCTCCTTCCGTCATTTTTTCATAAACTTTAACTCCTCGAAAATAGCCAAAAAGTAGAAATGAACAAATTAATATTGGTAATAACCAATTAGACACACTCTCCAGAAAAGCAAAACTAAAAATATAGGTGATGCCTTTGAGATTTAAGCGATAAATTACTGCACCTAAAAAAGCACCGATTAAACTAGCAAAAATTAATTTTCCAATTTTGTTAGGTGGAGTTAATTCAGATATCTTTGTCTCGCCTTCTAATAAATCATTGCAATCTAAATCTGCTGACGAAATAGATTGATTTAAACTATAAATAGATTGCCGACGTGCGAAAAACTTTGCTGCGAAAATAGCCGTAATTGTAGAACAAAAAGTAGCAAAAATTGCAGGTAAAATAATATCTCCAGGGTTAGTAACACCAGCACTAGCTCGAACAGTTATTACACTAATAGGAATAATCGTAACTGAAGAAGTATTAATAGCTAAAAATAAACACATAGCATCTGTAGCAGTTCCCTTTTCCGGATTTAATTTATCCATTTCTACCATTGCTTTTAAACCCATTGGTGTCGCAGCATTTCCTAACCCTAAAGCATTAGCAGCTATATTCAAAATAATGGCAGACATTGCAGAGTGAGATGCAGGTATATCAGGAAAAAGTTTCACCATTACAGGACGAATTAAACGAGCAATTACAATCATTCCTCCTGCTGTTTCAACTACTTGAATTATGCCTAGCCATAATGCCATACTACCAATTAATCCAATGGCTAAAGTAACAGCATTTTTTACAGATTCAAACGATGCTTCAGTTATTTCTGTCATCCTACCGTTATATGCTGCTATAACTGTAGCTGAAACTATCATAAATAGCCAAAGACTATTAATTGGTGATACTTGTGATTTATTCATTTAACTTTTAGGGAGTAGGAAGTAGGGAGTAGGGAGTAGAATAGAAATAAAGATAGGTGTATTTCATTAGTCTGAGAAACGCTATAACTTCTAACTTTACCTAATAATTAAGGTTTAAAGCTTCTCCTTTAAAGGAGGAAAAATAAAAAAATTTTCTTAAGCGTCAATCCTCTTTTTTTCAAGGAGAGGTAATTGTTAATTATTAATTATTGAATACTAGCTTTTATCCCCAATAATTAAAGAGAAGAAGGAAGAAGTAAGAAGCAAGAAGGTTTTGGTTATCTAGGAGATAAGGAAAAATCTTCGTTGTCTGAGTTTTAAACTTATATGTCCACGCCCTTTGCTTCAACTACTATAAAAGATATTAGCTAAATCGAAGTATTACTTAGTAAATAATTATTTTTATAGCAGAAGAAAGAAGTCCTTTAGTTATCTAGGAGAAAAGAAAAAATCTTCGTTGTCTGAGTTTTAAGCTTATATATCCACGCCCTTTGCTTCGACTGCTATAAGATAAATTATCAATCTAATTAAATCAAAAATGAATCGAAAAAATATGTAGAAAATTAGGTAGTATTTGTCAGCATATTTTTTATCAAAATCATTTTCGTATGACCAAAAAATTAGGCTTATACCCTCACATTTTAAGGATATCAAAAATAAAATCCTGCATTCTCAAAGCTTATCTATTGCAGGAAGTATTGATAATTAATAGCTGAATTGACCGACAAATCACTACTTAGGATAAATGCACTTTTTTTCTTAGCTAATAAATAATTATAGTAGTTGAAGGAAAAGACGCAGATAGAGTAAAACCTGAGAACTCAGACAACATAAAATTTTTCCTTCTCTACTAGATAACTAAACATCTTTTATCCTAGATAACTAAACACCTTCTTCCTTCTTACTTCTTCCTTCTTCCTTCTTCAATGCTTCCGTCAAAATAAATTCTGCTACTCTTAAATCCACAGGAGTTGTCACCTTAAGATTAGTCTCCTCCCCCGCAACAACCTTTACAGGCAAACCACACTTTTCAAACAAAGCAGCATCATCAGTAACTTCCCAACCCAACTGACGCCCCTTTTCGTGACATTCTTTCAACAACTTCACCTCAAAACCTTGAGGTGTCTGAGCAGCCCATAAATTGCGACGATCTGGTGTATCCTGAATTAGACCCGACGAATCAACAACCTTAATCGTGTCCTTAACTGGCACAGCAGCAATTAAACCAGGACACTTAACAACCTCCTCCGCACACCGATCCAATAGTTCCGGAGTAGCCAAACACCTGGCCCCATCGTGAATTAACACCTGTTCCGCCTCCGGGGGCAAAGCCTGTAAACCCTTATAAACAGACTCCTGACGAGTCGATCCTCCCTCAATCAACTCTATAGACTTATTAGTAGACAAACCAGAAATCATCTTTTGAAAATCTGGAAAATCAACAGGCTGGCCAATAATACCAATCCAATTAATATAATGAGACTTGAAAGCAGCCTCAAGAGTCCAACTTAGCAAAGATTTACCCAATAGAGTCAGCAAAAGCTTGTTCCGTTGGCTTCCCATGCGTCGCCCCATACCAGCAGCAGGAATCAATAAATACATTTCATTTTGTGTTTTAGGTTTCTATTGAATAATTCAATATAGTGGATAGTGGTAAAAATTGAATGTCTACTAAAGAAATAATTCCCAATCAGAATCGTAAGATATGGTTGGTATTGTGTTCAACTAATAATTAAGCTAAATTCCTTAAATATGAGAATACTAGCCCTTGTCCCTGGTGGAATTGGCGACCAAATCTTATTCTTTCCTACTCTGGATGACCTGAAAAAATCTTATCCAGAATCTCAAATTGATGTAATTGTAGAACCTCGCTCAAAGGGTGCATACCGAGTTTGTAAGTCCGTACAGGATGTCCTCGCCTATGACTTCAAAGATGCCAATAGTCTCGCTGACTGGGGAAACTTGTTAGGTATTATGCGCGATCGCGAATACGAAGCAGTAATTTCTCTTGGACAACGTTGGACAGTTGGCCTTTTGTTGTGGTTAACAGGAATTCCTCAACGGGTAGGTTATGCAGGTAATGGGGCAATCTTTCTCACGAACCCTATACCCCTGAAAACTGAACAATATGCAGCTCAGATGTACCATGATTTATTGCAAGGAATGGATGTTGTAACACCTTTCCCTGGACTATCTATTAATGTACCTAAAGCAGATATTGATTGGGCAGAAGCTGAACAAAAACTTTTAGGAGTGTCCGAAAGTGGGTATGTTCTGATTCATGGCGGTTCTAGCGAACTAGCTCAGATTAAAGGTATTGATAAAATCTACCCTACCAATTATTGGCAGGAGATTATTACAGAACTACAGCAGAAGCAACCTAATTTACCAGTAGTGGTAGTCAAAGGTCCTGAAGATGGAACTTGGGTCAATGAAATTACTCGATTTTGTCCAGATGTTAAATTAGTGATGCCTGGGGATATAGGTAAATTAGCGGCTATTATCGCTGCTGCTAATTTAATGCTCTGTACTGATAGTGCTCCTATGCACTTAGCAGTTGCAGTTGGGACATATACTATTGCTTTATTTGGTCCAACTAACCCAGAAAAATTATTACCCAAGAGCGATCGGGTAATTGCGGTCAAATCTCCTACTGGTAAAATGAGCGATATTTCACCCCAAGATGTTTTAAATAAAATTTGGGGTGGAGAAGGGTGAAGTACCCGAGGCTAACCCTGAACGGGTATAGCACAAGCTTCTGACCTCACAGGGGAGTGCCTTAACCTCCGACTTGCGTCCTCGCATTGGTCTTACCTCCTTTCCATGAGTAGCAGTCCCAGTCCCTGAGACCAATAGCATTCTCATACCTTCTGCTCTGATATTGATTGCAGCATTGCCATCTCGATCGTGACGAGTTCCGCAGCTAGAACAAGTCCATTCACGGACATCTAGCGGCATCTCGTCAACTTGATCGTGACAATTACAACAGAGTTTAGAAGTGGGAAAGCATCTGTCAATCTCGACAAGCACTTTGCCTTCTTTTTCTAGGTTGTATGCCACAAAATTAACAAACATTCCCAACCCTACATCAGATATTGCTTTAGCTAGTTTGTGGTTCTTAACCATGTCCAGAAGGTGTAAACTTTCGACTACCATGACTTGGTTATTGTCAACCAGCTTTCTTGAAAGCTTATGTAAGTAGTCTTGACGGACATTACTAACTCACTCGTGAACTCTAGCTACCAGTTTCCTGGCTTTATTCCTGGAGTTACTCCCCTTCTGTTTCCTGGCTAATTTGCCTTGCTTTCTTGCCAAATTTAGTTCATGTCTTGCTAAATGCTTGGGGTTGTGGTGCTTGGATGTTTTGAACCCATCATGGACAATAGCAAAATTCTTGAGACCCAAGTCAATACCTGCTACTTTCCCCTCAGTACTTGGTGATGGCTTGTCAGCTTGTTGCTTACTCAACACTGAAGCAAAATACCTTCCTGATGGAGTCATGGTGATGGTCACTGTTTTGATTGTCCTGACGATCGGGCGATGTAATTTGGCTTTGACAATACCTACAGGTCCCGGAAATCTTAGGCCATCATCAATAATTTCCACCTTCTGAGGATATTGAATTGATCAGATCAGGGAAAAAGGTGGAAATTTGTCCCCATCTCCCCATCTCCCCATCTCCCCACACTCCTAGATCCCATAAGATATTAATCTTCTTCTGGAATTGAGCTAAAAAATTCTTCTGCTAAGTCGTAACCCAACATTTGAGACATGGACATTAATCTAGATTTGCTAGAAATACCTTGTTGGTGTAGCCATTTTCTTAAGACAAAAATTTTTTGCATCAGAAATATTTCTAATGCTTCTGGGTTATATTGCACACCTTCAGTGCGATGAAATTGGTGAGGTACAAGCATAGCAGTATAACGAGCTAATTCACCCTCTTTCCAGTTAAGCAAAAATGGCAACCAAGGATAAATACTGTCCAAACGAATAAACCATAAACGTACTTCTGGAATTTCTGAAAGTTCTCGTGGGTCTTGGGGGTCGCGATTATAGTTAATAGTAAAATTTAGCTGCTGTTCAGAAGAGGCGATCGCTCCTTCAGTCAGCAGTTGAGATATGACACTTTTAACTGGAGATACATCCAAGTTATGGAAGTGTTCGGTATTAAGGGCGATCGTAATTGCCATCTTTTAAGGTATAAATAATTGTCAATGTATTTTTATATAGCAGAAGGAAGAGGGAAGAAGGAAGAGGGAAGAAGGAAGAAGGCGTTTAGTTATCTAGGAGAGAAGGAAAAATTTTGCGTTGTCTAAGTTTTCAGCTTTTTATCTGTCAAATACAGTAATAGCGACTGCTATAGCAATAGACAGGTAGGGCGTGAACTTAGCACGGGATCAAGATGCTCCCACTGTTCCTGTCACAAACATTGCCGGACAATGTACGACCACCACCAAAACGGGACAGTTAGGACTTACGCTGATGATGAACCGAAGTTTTTCCCACTACTCCCTACTCCCTACTGGCTATTCTCTGATATAATAACTACCCTATAATTTAGCCCGATAGCAAAACTGATGGTTGATACGTTTCAGTGCGAATTGCTATAGAATAATTTGCAATTGATTTGGAGAAAGGTTGGCGCTGTGAAACAAATTTACTCATTAGAAGATGCTCTAAATTATTGTAAGGCTAAGGGAATGCGCCTGAGTCGTCAGCGTCGATATATACTAGAAATTTTGTGGCAAGAGAAAAAACATCTATCAGCTAGAGAAATTTACCATCGATTAAATCTCCAAGGTAAGGAAATTGGTCACACTTCTGTATATCAAAATCTTGAATTTCTATCAAAAGAGGGAATTATTGAATGTATTGAACGTGCTGATGCTTGCTTATATGGCCATAAAAGCGAATCTCACTCTCATATTAACTGCTTGGATACGGGACAAATTATGGATATTTATGTAGAATTGCCTCAAGAGTTGCTTGAGCAAATTGAAACACAGATAGGAGTTAAAATTACTGACTATCGTATAGACTTTTATGGTCACTACAGTCATAATTTTGGCAGTAGAACGATAAAAGATTAGAAAATAAAAGGCTATTTGACTCAGAAGTATCAGTAAATTAATTAGAATAGACCTAATTCTCATCAGCCATAAAGTTAAGCATCATTTATAATAAACATCTACTGCCTCTGAACCAGTCCAAAAAATTAAAAATTCAGTTTAAAGCTACTCACCTAAATTATTTTCAGGTTATCCAATAGTTAAGAAAATGCCCAGATAAAAGATTAAATAAATTTACTAAAATCAAGACTTTTGGCTGAGGTTAGGTTAAATGAAAAATTTAGTCAATGTGCTGAAATATATAAGATATATATACAATAAAATTTTCGATACTATATGTTAGCTTGAGCTAAGAAACCTTTAATATTTAATATTTCTAGGTCAAGCTCAAGCCTAAAGTTAAAATTTTCCTTCGGAGGGATGAAAAACATTCTAGGTAATGAAAAAACCTAAATATAATATTAGTTGAAAAAATAATCTTAACCTACTTAACAGTTAGTACAATTAGCACAGTAAACTTTACTATGTCATCAGAAAATATTTCCCAACAAAAAAAATTGGCGGTTTCCCATAACTATTCTAAAAATGGAGAAAATGGCTATAGTAGTAGTTCCCTAATCAAAAAAGAATTAGCAGATCCTATTACTTATACCTCACAAACTTTAGATCGAGAGCTAAACAATACCTCAGAAGTTAAACCAGAAAAAAATTCCCAAATATCAACAGCTCCAAAACCAAATAGAAAACCAAAAACTTATTGGGGATGGCAGCTAATATGGTGGAGTGTTGCAGCAGGCTTTGGAATAACAGGTGGTGCAGCACTTCTATGGTTACTGGTTAACCCACCCCAACCAAACTGCCAACAAATTTCTCCATTATCAGCAGATGGAGAACGACTATATTGTGCCCACAAAGCTGCTGAGTCACGGAACCTAGAACAGTTGGAAACAGCTCTGGCGTTAGTAGAAAATTGGCCAGAAGAACATCCTCTCTATCAACTAGGTCAGCAAATGACAGGAGAATGGACAAAATTAATTATTTCTGTTGCTAATCAAAAAATTAGAGAGGGTAACTTACAAGCAGCTCTAGATACAGTAGCGAAAATTCCTAAAAGCAGTCCAGCTTATTCTAGGGTAGAAGAGGCAGTAGCAGGTTGGAAAAAACAATGGGCAGAAGGTCAATCTCTTTATGAGGAGGCTGAAAAAGCCATCAAAGCTATAGACTGGAAAAAAGCCTCCGCTTACTCCCTAGCAATGTCAAAACTAGATAATGTTCACTGGCAAAGTATTAAATTTAGAGAAATATTAGAGCGCATAGCCTTGGAAAAAAAAGGTTGGCAAATCTTAAAAGATGCTCGCTATCTAATTTATGAGGAAACAGCAAATGAGTATGGAGAAGCGATCGCTCTGGCCAGAAAAATAGACCAAAACCTCTACATTCGAGACAGAGCGGAAGAAGATATTCAAAAGTGGAGTCGTAGTTTAATCGAAATAGCAACTAAACGTATAGAAGAAAAAGATCTCAAAGGAGCAATTGCGGCCATTGAATACATTCCTTCAGACTATAAACTGAAAAAAGAGGGCAAAGAGTTAATTTTACTCGGCCATGCTAAAGCAGCAACATGGAATCAATCTATAGAAGGCTCTCAAGTGGGTAATATAGTAGTCCTAGTAGAAGGAAAAGCCGCAGCAGCTCAAATTACTTCCAATAGTCCCTATTATCAACAAGCCCAAACTCAAATTCAACGGCTGCAAAAACAGTTAGATGACCTAGCTCATATTCAGCTAGCTAAAGCGATCGCCAGTGTGGGTCAACCTGCAACATTAAAGTTAGCTATAGACCAAGCTAAAATGGTGGGCCTAGAACAACCAAAGCGAATTCAGGCCCAAACTTTAATTGCTAAATGGCGCAAAGACCTTCTGAAGATAGAAGACCAACCTTATGTCCTCTTAGCGAAACAGTTAGCGAAACAAGAAACTGTCGATAGTTATAATTCAGCGATTAAACAAGCTAGTTATGTTGCTTTGGAGCGTCCCTTGAGAATACAAGCTCAGACTCTAATAGCTGAGTGGAATAAACGAGTACAAATTATTGAAGATTCACCATTATTAGCAGAAGCTAGAGTCTTAGCAAAAGAAGGAAAGCTTGGACAAGCTATTGATGTGGCGTATGAAATAGAAAGTGGTCGTGCTTTGTACGAAGAAGCTCAGGATGAAATTTATAAGTGGAGTACAGAGCTACAAATTGCCCAAGACAGGCCAATTCTCAATCAAGCTTATGGTCTAGCCGAGCAAGGCCGTCTTACTGCTGCGATTAATACAGCTTATCAAATTGGCTATGGTCGCGCTCTCTATTATGAAGCTCAAGGTGCTATCTCTAAATGGGCATCTGAACGAGATGCTATATGGGCAGAACAACAGGCGGAAGAAGCTCGCAGACGGCGACAGTACCAACCAGCTCCAGCGCCTAGTCCGCAATATTATTCACCAGCACCTAGTCCGCAATATTATTCACCAGCACCTAGTCCGCAATATTATTCACCAGCACCTAGTCCGCAATATTATTCACCAGCACCTAGTCCGCAATATTATTCACCAGCACCTAGTCCGCAATATTATTCACCAGCACCTAGTCCACAATATTATTCACCAGCTCCACAGAGGGCTTATTCACCAGCACCAGCTCCAGCACCAGCTCCAGCACCAGCTTCAAGTTCAGATGCATATTTACTGCAAGAATAATCAGCCAATCAATATTTATCAGTTAGACATTTAAACTCAAAAAAAGAGTTTCCGCTAGAGGGGAAGCAGAAGCAGAGAAAATTTTATCTAGCCTAAATGTGTAAGTTCTGGTATGTGTAGAAATATCTTTTTAAGTCGGCTTTGCTGAACAAAGTATGAACTCTGGAGTAGAAAGTTAATCAAGATTCATTTAAATCAACAAAAATAGAGATAATTTTATCTCTAAAGATTATATCTAGTATCAGGCAAGGGGGCTTTTAGTAGAGTTGTCGCTAAATAAAGGGAAAAAATCACTCTAACCTAGACAGAGCAATAATTCCCAGCATTTTTGCCATCCAATAACTACAATCCTTACAGAACAAGGTTTTTGGGGAATTTTTAAGTTATAAAGCGACAAGTCTAGTATTTATATTTATACTGACTACTAAAAGTCATAATTTTACTTAGTAGTGCAGGATGGCGGAAATAACTGACCAGTTACAAAATCCTCAAACAATTCCAAATCAAAAATGATTGACTTTTAAATGCATGACTTTTAACTTCCGCATAGCGGCAGTAGTGCCCTTAAATATCTCAATTCCAAATCAATTTATGAATGGAGAATCAGCATTACAATTGCTGCTCATTGATAACGATCCTATCTTTCGGATGGGGTTAAAATTTTCCTGCGAGCAGTTTTCAGACATAGAAATATTAGGTGAAGCAGAGGTAGGAGCAGAAGCGATAAAAGTTATTGAAAATTTGATAACACAAGAAAAGAAATTTGTAATAATTTTAGACATAGATACCCAGAATTTGTCTGCTAAAACTACACAAGATTTAAACATCTCTGGAATTGAATTTTGTCAACAGCTAAAAACTTCATATCCTCAATTACCAATCTTATTATTAACATCCTTACAAGAAAGTGCATTATTAATTTTAATGCAAGAATTAGGTGTTAATGGATACTGCCCTAAAGGAATCAGTATTTCTGAGTTAGTAACTATTATTCAAAAAGTTGCAAATGGTGAGTATTATTGGGAAAATAGTTCTCTAGATGTGCCAGAAAATTATGGCAAAGTGACAACTTCAAATCTAAAAGTTCAAGCAGCAAACTTTTTCAAAACTCTTCGTTACAATGTTTGCAAGTCGGGACTAAAACAGATAGATTTGTCTCTTGCAAAAATTAATTCTCAACTAGATGAAAGTGTAAAAAAATTAGACCGAAAGAATTTAACTTCTGTACTTTTTAATGTAGCAATTAACTCTGGGCAACGTCGAGAATTGCTAACAGCTAGGTGGATTATTAATCAACTATTACCTAGTTCTTTTAATCCTCTTGTACCAATAAAAAATTCAGAAGTTATTTCTCCGACTCCTACTGAAGAAATAAATATAAAAACAGCATTATTTGAAGTAACAATCGCTAAATTAAATTCTAATTTAATTAATCTTAGTAGATTACCAATGGAAACTGATATCTTGCGAACTACTAAGAAGCAAGAACTAATATGTATAGCTTTATGTAAATTTGAAGATATTCTTGATGAACTGCGTATTACTCCTATTTTGCGGGAAGAAATACCACAAAAAAGAAATGAGATTGTCAGCAAATTGTGGGAAGTTACAACCCAAGTTTTTTTTAGTAAATACTATCAAGTAGAAATAAGTAGTAGAACAATGACACTCAATTCTTTTGCAGAAAAAATTAGAGTAGAAGTGATACCAGTCTTATTAAATGATGTAGAGAATGTGCATAATTTTATTCTGAATAAGATTCCTTTAGTTGAAGAATTAATAGCGTATTTATTATTTGAAGTTCCTTTAGTAGTCGATAATAAATCTTGTGCTGTAGGTACTCCTGAAGCTATGCAATTTTCTGAAGCTCTATTGCAAAATTTATTAATTTCAATTGCTAATGCTGTGATGTACCCTTTACTAAATAATTTTGCCGATGTTGAAGAAATTAAAGAAGATTTTTATAGTCGGCAGTTATTATCAACACGAGATATTGAAAAATTCCGTAATAGTTTATCTTGGAGATATCGTATAGAAGAATATGTAGGGGAACCAAAAGCGATTTTTGAGAGTAATTTTTCTTTGTTTGTTTTGAATGAAACTGGCATTAAAAAAATGGCTATTTATTCACCCCGCAGACATGAATTAGCAAAACTTTCAGGTATTCCACTTACCGTAACATTACTTCTAGAAACTCGTGATGCAATAGCTCCTGGTGTTCGTGCAACTGTTTCTTTTATTGGTAGTGGAATTGTGTATTTACTCACTCAAGTAGTTGGACGTGGTATTGGTTTAATTGGGAGAGGTATTTTTCAGGGTCTTGGTAATTCTTTTCAAGATGCTAAACTCGGCAGAAACAATAATAGAGAAGAAACAGGAAGAAATAACTAAGAAATGTAGAAAGGTAAGGAAGAGGGAAGAGGGAAGAGGGAAGAAGGCTTAAGAGCAAGAAAAAAACTTAAATTTCCTGTAGATATTCACCCTTGAGTTGACAAAAATTATACTAAGGGATTACAAGGTAAGGAAGAAGGAAGAGGGAAGAGGGAAGAAGGCTTAAGAGCAAGAAAAAACTTAAATTTCCTGTAGATATTCACCCTTGAGTTGACAAAAATTATACTAAGGGATTACTTCGTGCTTTCTGAGTCCTGATATCAAATACGGTAGCATCAGGGTTATTCAATATTATTAAGATAAGAGTCTATATTGTAGGGGCGTTTTGCTCCGCAACATATAAAGCAGAGAGCTTGTACGTTAGCAAGTGGCCATTCGCCCCTACGCATTGTATGATGATCGACAGAATTATATTAGGGTTTGCTGAAAAAGTCTTTTGGTAGGGGTAGTAGTCAGGAGGACCGAGTCAGAAGTCAGGAGGAATGGGAAATTTAGAGGAGGTAGTCGGATATATTTATCCCTTGATTTTTTTGCAATTATTCTGCCTTTTATCCTAACTTTTTGGTTGCTCAAGCTGAAAAAGTTGCACTTTTTTTCCTTCTAAAAAGGCTAAAACCTTTATTTGTCAATGCTTTGATATTTGATCGGTAAGGCCTATATTACTCCGAAGCCAACGGATTTAATATGAGTTGTGAGTCGCGCGTAGAGCTATAGTAATTGGGAGAAAGGAGAAAGGAAGGATGAGAGTAGGAAAAAATCTTGGAATATTCCAGCATTTTATCTCTGCATTAAATCGAAGTAGATCGACAAAACAGAAATCATATTGCAATCAAATCATTTTATTTAGCTTCTAGGCAGAGCCAAATTCTTAATTCCAAAATACACTAAATTTTACTTTTGAGCAATCAAGGCTGTATTGTTTATCTATCAAGATTTTCAGCTTTTTCTAGAGGGGTAGGAAATAGAGGTGCGATAACTACGTTTAGCTGCGCTATCGCTTCTTTTTTTGCCCTAAATTACACCCTAAAAAGGGATGTTGAACTAATTTTGCTAATTTGATTTTAAATAACTAATGTTTAATTTAATTTTTGATAAATTTTAATTATTTGAGTATTTGTAGCTACTTATCCAAGACATAGACAAGTTTAAATAAGTCAAAATAATAGTAATTATAAATAATGCTCATACTTGTATCTGGATTTTTTTCCTGATTGACAAAGAAGTTAGTGGGACTTATTCCATTTCTCAAAAACTTTTCAACCCATATCTTGAGCAGGGGAGTGGGGGAGTGGGGTAGAAGTAAACATAATAATAATTAAAAAAGCGATCAGCACTCAGCACTCAGCAAGATCATTTTTCTAAAGTTTATCAGGGGATTTCAACCCCTCCTAAACAATCCTGGGCAACAGTTGCAGGGGACTTTGACCCAGAGTTCTAAAAGCTGATAGCTAGTGCCACTACGCGGAAGTTAAAAGTCTAGTATTTAAAAGTCAATCATTTTTGATTTGTAATTGTTTTAGGATTTTGTAACTGGTCAGTTATTTCCGCTATCCTGCACTAGTTGATATAGCAATTACCAAGAAGCGTGAGGTACAAAATTCGTTTGTTTTAGACATCTCCAGAAAATAGGGAATAGGGAGTAGGGAGTAGGGGGAAATAATTGATGATTTATGTATGATAATTGATTTGATTTTTGATTATTGGAGATGTCTTTTAGGCAACAGCTCATCTGGCAATAGGCAACAGGCAATAGTTAAGTAAAGATAAGAGTGTACCTCACTCTTACTGAGAAACCCTATATCATTTCCAGATAATTAATAGATATAGTCATTCCAGTTAAGATTGAGACAAGGGTTTCTTACCTTGAAAGAGTTTCAGCTAAAAAAGTGTTCCAGTCTTATTCAGAATGACTATATCTCCAGAAAATAAACTTGCCCTTTTTTTAACATCAGCTAGAGTTGTAAAATTCACTTCCCTAAATCATTTTTCGTACCTTTTTCCTAAAAATCTCTTCCCTGTTGCCTTTCGGAGCTGTTGCCTACTATGCGCAAAAAGTCTATATCTTTTTCACGCCTATGTCTAATGACAAAAAAACTTTCTCCTCTTTATACCTGAAAACTTTCTATTCTTTCTTCCTAATTCCTAATTTCTAACTCCTGACTTCTGACTCCTTCCTATAACTATTCAACCGGACATAATATTACTAATGGCAAAATATAGACTCTCTCAACAACACCTGAATCTACTTACAACTTGCCCCCGTAAATTTCAACATCTCTATCTTGATAATCTGAGCGTACCAACAACACCAGCACAACAAGAAAGACTAAATTGGGGTAGTCAGTTTCACTTATTAATGCAGCAAAGAGAACTAGGATTACCAATAGAATCTTTAATGTTAGAAAATCAAGAAATGCAGTACTGTTTTGAAATTTTTTTTCAAGCAGCACCAGAAATATTAAATCCTGAAACTCAAGATAATATAATTTTACGTCAAGCTGAACATAGTCTTAGTATTAATTTTAATGATTATATATTGACGGTTATTTATGATTTATTGATTGCCGATATTCAACAAGCACAAATTTTTGATTGGAAAACTTATAGCTTTCCTCAAAATCAAACAAAGTTAGCTCAAAATTGGCAAACACGCTTATATCTTTACACTCTAGTTGAAACTAGCAAATATTTGCCAGATGCAGTTTCGATGACCTATTGGTTTATCGAACCAAAAAGTCAAAAGTTACCTGCTAAACTAAAATTTTCTTATAATCAACAGGCACACAAAAAAACTGAGCGAGATTTAAAGCAAATATTATATCGATTAAATGATTGGTTAAAAAATTATCAGGAAAAGGGTGAAGAATTTCCTCAAGTTCAGAAGATTGAACATTGTCATTCTTGTCAATTTACTACTCGCTGTCAGAATTTTTTAGAAGTTCAGGACAAAGAAGTAGATGTTCAGTCTACATTTGCTTCTGCTGACTTAATATTAAGTATAGATAGTATTCCAGAAATATCAATTTAGCTGAAAATTATTGAATTAAATTCTAGGTACAATTCCATAGAAATAATACCAAATCCGGTTATTAAAAACATTTTATAGGATGTAAGATTCAAACCTCTCCTCATCTCCCCTACAACTTGTCTCTCCATCTACATCAAAGGATGCTTTATAAACAGGATTTAGTATGAGCTTAAAAATTGCTCCAGTCACTATAGAAATTATTTTTTGGTAAAATATAATAGTTATTACTATATTTAGTCAGACACTCCCTGTATAGCTCTAATTTTGAATTTGGTATAAAATAAGTAAAAAAGAAAGCAATGCTTCTGGAGAAGTTTAACATTTAATAGAAAAAAAAGACTTTATTATTATCTCAAAATCAAAAAGTTTGTGTGTAAGTGATACCTAAGTCATACTCATTGTAACTTATTGCAGCTTTTGTCAATTGAATGAGAGATTGGGTGAAAATTTGGGACTTTAGGAAAAAGGGCTTGAACAGAGAGTAATAGTTAAAGTTTACTCCTTTGTAGTTCACCTTAAGTCAACACAAAAAGTATCATTCGATGTATAAGATACTTCACTCCACCTGCATAAGAAGCTTGATAATATTTATGATTATTTATTATCAGTAATTTATAAATTTAAAAGTAATCGGCTTATTAGTTAAAATATTATGTCATCAAAAATACTTGTTGTAGATGATGAGCCTGATTTTGAATCGCTGATCGTCCGTAACTTTAGAAAAAAAATCAAACAAAAAGAACTAGAGTTTATTTTTGCTAGAAATGGTGTAGAAGCATTAGAAATATTGTCAGAAGAATTGAAGATAGATATCGTATTAACTGATATTAATATGCCTTTAATGGATGGATTAACTTTATTAGATAATATTCAAGATAAATATCCTGATATTAAAGCAGTAATTATTTCTGCTTATGACGATATGGAAAAAATTAGGTCGGCAATGAATAGAGGTGCTTTTGATTTCTTGACTAAACCTATAGATTTTGAAGATTTAGAAATTACGATCAAAAAAACATTAGAAAATGTTAGACAACTCAAAGAAAATAAACGTTTAAAACAAGAAAAAGATGAAGCACAAGCAGCAAACCGAGCAAAAAGTGTGTTTCTAGCAAATATGAGTCATGAATTACGAACACCATTAAACGCGATTATTGGCTATAGTGAAATTTTATTAGAAGATGCTCGGGATTTAGGTTATGAAGACTTTGTTCACGACCTTGATAATATTCATACTGCGGGAAGACATTTATTAACAATAATAAATGATATTCTCGACCTTTCAAAAATTGAAGCAGGTAAAATGGATGTCCACTTGGAAAGTTTCAAGATAATGGCATTAATTGAAAATGTCGTAGCTACTATTCAACCATTAATTGAGCAAAATAGTAATACATTAGAAATTATCTGCGAAGATCATCAGGAATTAATAGTAGCTGACCCTAATAAAATGCGCCAAGTGATTTTAAATCTTCTGAGCAATGCAGCGAAGTTTACAGAAAATGGCAACATTAGTTTGAAGGTTAAAATTATTAGCAATGATGAATATTGTACTGTTCAAAGTGAGGAATTGACCCCTAAGAAAATGTTGATTTTAAGTGTTGCTGATACTGGTATAGGTATATCAGAAAATCAAATGAATGTTTTATTTAAACCATTTACTCAAGCTGATAATTCAACTACACGGAAATATGGAGGTACTGGTTTGGGTTTAGTTATTAGTCGTCACTTTTGTAAAATGATGGGTGGGGATATTGGTGTAGTGAGTGAAGTTAATAAAGGTTCAATATTTACTGTCAAAGTTCCTTTTATCAAAGAACAATTTATCGACGAAGAATTATTTTATTGAAGAAGGTATTCAACAATTAATAATTAATAATTAATAATTAATAATTATTAATTATTATCTCTCCTTGAAAAGAAGAGGATTGACCCGAAGTATTTTTTTTATTCTCTTTCTCGATTGGAGATGGCGACGATAATCCGTCATCCCACCCTTCGGGAAGCTGCGCTAACGACCGCTTTTTATCTCCTTAAAATAGAGGCTTTAGACCACAATTTTCATGTAAAAATAGTGTTTTTTTACCCAGATTTTTCAGTACTAAGATGAAATACGAAAAATAAAATAACGCTAAAGTTACTTCACAAAAAATTAAAGTTGAGCAAGATAATAAAAGAGCAATTTTATATTAAATACAAGTAATTATGCCATCTTCCCATCAACCAATATCTGTAACAAATATCAGGGCTATTTCTAGAGTTGTTTCATTCTAAACTGTGCCATTTTATGTATTGACTAAACAACATTATTTCAATATTTAGGGAATTTATCTTTCCCTGTCTGAAAAGCAATAAATTAATTGCCAAAATCTAGAATGAAATGACCCTGGATCTATTTCATACAAGTATTTATATCATGTCTATTTAAATAACCCCAATAAAAAATTTAGGGAGTAGGGAGTAGAGAGTAGGGAAGAAGGAGAAATTTGTTTACCCAGCATTCGGACTGAAAAAATATTCCCTCTTAAGAGAAGAACATTTTTATTATGGCTAATTAATGAGACTTGATATTAGATGAATTTTTTTCATCTACTACCTAAAACCTACCACCTAATATTAAATCTGGTTGAATACTTATTATATAGTTGGCAGAGGTGGGGAGATGGGGAGATGGTCTGATTTAATATTGAATATTGAAGTGTGGATAGAATTATAAACATATACTTTATAACCAGATTCTATATAAAATCTAACACCTAAAACCTACCACCTAATACCTGACAAAGAACGGCAGTATAGTGACGATAAATTAAATTTATTAAAGATGTCTGAAACCAGAAATTATTGGCAAATTTATGCCTCCGATAATCCGCCAAATTCATTTGTTGAGATTATCAAAAATTATGCACCAAAATTATCAATAAAATATCTACCACAATTATTATGGCACCGTGGAATTAAAGATACTCAAAAATTAGCAGGTTTTTTAGACCCAAAACAATATCAACCCACTAATCCCTTTGAATTTGGCATCGAAATTAACAAAGCTATAGAAAGAATTATTGATGCTAAAAACAATCAAGAAAAAATTGCTATCTGGGGAGACTTTGATGCTGATGGTATTACCTCAACATCTGTACTTTGGGATGGATTAGGAGATTTTTTTCAGAAAAATCATCAATTAACTTATTACATTCCTAACAGATTTACAGAATCTCATGGTTTAAATATTCCTGGAATTGAACAGTTAGCAAAAAAAAATTATAGCTTAATAATTACCTGCGATACAGGTAGTACAAATATTGCCGAAATAGAATATGCAAATAACCAGGGAATAGACATAATTGTCACCGACCATCACACTCTACCCCCTCAACGTCCGCCCTTATTAGCTATTATTAATCCTCGTTATTTATCCCCCTCTCATCCCCTATATAATCTCTCCGGAGTTGGAGTAGCTTATAAATTAATAGAAGCACTTTATTTAACTCATCCAGAAATACCTAAACTACCCTTAAAAGAATTATTAGATTTAGTAGCCATTGGTTTAATTGCCGATCTAGTTCAACTAACAGAAGAAAGTCGATATTTAGCACAAATAGGAATTGAAAAATTAAGTACACAACTCCACAAAACCACCAGACCAGGAGTCGCCAAACTATTAGAATTATGTAAAAAAACAGGCGATCGCCCCACAGATATTTCCTTTGGTATTGGACCTCGAATTAACGCTGTAAGTAGAATCATCGGAGATGCCAGCTTTTGTGTAGAATTACTCACCAGTCGTGACCCCCAAAATTGTCAAAAACTCGCCATAGAAACCGAACTGGCCAACTCTAGGCGCAAATCCCTACAAAAAGAAGTAGTTCGAGACGTTACCCAAAAATTGACCAAACTAGACCTTTCTACCACTAACGTCATAGTTCTCACAGACCCTCAATGGCCTGTAGGTGTGTTAGGATTAGTAGCAGGTCAAATAGCTCAAGAATACAACCGTCCCACTATTTTGTTGACCGAGGAAACTGAGGCGGTCAAAAACTCTGAGGAACCATTATTAGCTCGTGGTTCCGCTCGTTCCTTTGGTCAAATAGACCTATACCAGTTAGTTAAAAATCAAGAACATTTATTACATAGGTTTGGAGGCCATCCTTTTGCTGCTGGCCTAAGCTTGCCAGTAGAAAATATCCCCATATTTACAGATGCTATTAATCAATTATTAGGACAAACATTAGGAACGACCGTTAACCAGACTTCAACAATAGAAGTAGATTTAATTGTGACTGTCTCTGAGTTGGGTAGAGATTTATTTCAAGAACTTAAACTTTTAGAACCCTGTGGAATGGGCAACCCTGTTCCTAAACTTTTAGTCCAAAATTGTAGGTTTAGTAATGTTTGGCACAGAAATCAAAAAGATTTAAACGGAAAAAAAGTTCAATATATCAAAACAGATTTTGAAATTTGGGATGAGTCTGGGGAGGAAGGGTTCCCTGGTGTTTGGTGGGGTCATTATAAAGATGAAATTCCTGAAGAAAAATGTGATGCTTTGGTAGAGTTAGACTTCAATGCCTATAAAAAACGTTATGAAGTTAGACTTATTGCCGTACAACCATCGCTCCAAAATACCCAGTTAAAAACATCAAATCTTGTAGATTGGATTTGGGACTGGCGTAATAGTCAGAGAATCGGTAATCTAGAAGAAATAAGAATTAATAGCCAAAAAGATTTTATTCTTCTCAAAGAATGTCCCACTAGCTGGAACGATTTACGAGTCTGGTTTCGGCGAGCAATAAATCAACAAAAGAAATTAGCGATCGCCTACTCACAACCTCCTATTGTCCCTCCGACAGATATCTGGCAACAACTTTTGGGTATTTCTAAATATCTCAGTCGTACAGCTAAACCTGTCACCCGTTATCAACTCCTAAAAAAATTAGGTATTGGTGATACTACTCTCAAATTAGGTTTTCAAGTATTACAATATTTATGTTTTAATGTCAAGTATAAAGACCAAGCATTTTACATAACTCAAAATCAAATCAAAAACCAAAAATCAGAAACTCAATCCCAAATAATCGGAAAATTCCTAGCAGCAATATCAGAAGAACAATTTCGGCAAAAATACTTCTGTGAAGTACCATTAAAAACAATAGAAGCGATCGCAGCTCAGACAATCTTAGAAGATACTACGATCTCTATTCCCTTTTAGTGCCGCTACGCGGAAGTCAAAAGTCAGCGGAAGTCAAAACTCAAAAGTCAAAAGCGAGTGTGTAATTCTGAGGGGACCTCAGAATGTAAGACACACTCAAGACAGTCAAAAGTATTGATTGGTAAAGCTCTTAGGATTTTGTAACTGGTTAGTTATTTCTGCCATCCTGCAATAGTGGACTGACACACATTAGATGTGGAGATGGGGAGATGGGGAGATGGGGAGATGGGGAGATGGGGAGATGGGGAGATGGGGAGATGGGGGGAGTGTGGGGGCAAAAAATTTATCTACAGTTCTCAAAAAAATGTATTTTTCAATACACTTTTCTCCTAAAAAAGTCGCCCCAATACCAATACATAACTCGTATATTTTGTCAATTTTTATGTTAAGAAAGATGTTTATAAAGCATAGCCTCTTAAGGGGATAATAAAGAAAATTTTCATTATTAGTCAATCCTCTTTTTTTCAAGGAGAGGTAATTATTAATTATTAATTAGGGCTTGCTGATTAAATCTAAAAGCATTGACATATAAAGATTTTAGCCTTTTTGGGTTTGAAAAAAGTGCCTGGTTTTCAGCTCTTGATGCTCATGCATGGAGCGTATTTTAGGCACATAGTTGGGCAGAACAATCTTGGGACAATTTTCCGACTACCTCCTCGCTCATTCCCATTTCTCCCCTCCTGGGAGGGGGAGGGGCGAGGGGTGGGTTGTCTCCTGTCTCCTGTCTCCTCCCCCTACTAAAAGACTTTTTCAGCAAACCCTAATTATTCATTATTCATTATTAATTGTTGAATTAACCCCCTATTATGCTCATCTGTCCCGAATGTGAGTTTGAAAACCCGAACCAGAATAAATTCTGTGAAAAATGTGGTACATCCCTAACCCACAAAAATTGTCATCAATGTGGAACACAAGTGTACTTGAGCGTTCGACAATGTCACAACTGTGGTGCTGATATAGCTCAAGTCTGGAAGGCAATTATAATTACTCAAGCAGAAGCTCTCCTCCCCAACTCACCTGAAATTAATCTCAAGGAAATGGGACAAGAAGAAGTAATCAGCGGAGCAAGTCCCCTGGCCAAAGATTCGGCGGAGTCAGCAGCAGATGTCATTACAGAAGAACCCGAAGAGATTTTAGAATCCTCCGAACCTTTGGAGCCAAAAATAGAAATCGATCTACAACCTGCTGCCGAAGTAGAATCAGAAGATACTTTACCAGAAACAATAACTGAAGTTGACGATCGATGCCAAAAATTAGAGGAGTTAGATAATTCTGAATCAATTACCGCAGACATTCTCAGTCCAATGTCTGAAGCAGCAAACACAGAGAATAAATTATCCTCAAATCCAAATGACGATCTAGAAAATTCCTCCACTGCATCAGAAAAATATTTAGATCCCCAACAGCGCTACCAACTATTGGAAACTATAACACCAACAAACCAAGGTGAAACAGTAGTAGTGCAAGTACTAGACTGTAACCCACTAGAACAAACCCCCCTCAAAGCTTGGTTGCGAAATAACTCCGGTAATTTTAGACCGCCCACTTCTAGCTCTCAAGAGAATGAATTATCGGGTTACCAAAATCAAGAAAGTCAATTCCCTACCTCAAACCAACAGGGAGAAGCAACGGAGATAGAAGCTTTGATTTTTCCCGCAATTGCTCAACCATATTTAACATTATATACCCAACTACCTCAACACTTTCCTACTGTTCAAGATAGTTGGCAGTCGCAAAACGAAGAAATATTACTTGTGGCAGACTACAGTAGTTTGCCATTATTAGTAAACCTTTGGGGAAGCGAAAACCTTTCCCAACTACAAATTCTATCCTGGTTGCAACAAATGACCGAACTTTGGGTAGCTCTAGCACCATGGCATTGTTGCCAAAGTATACTGGAATATGAAAATTTGCGGGTAAGTCAAACAGACAATAATTATATCAAATTGCAACGTCTGTACTCAAAACCTGGCGAGAGTGAAAATCTCCAAGATTTAATGAAATTCTGGCAATCGTTATTTGAGCAATCTCAACGGACACAGTTTGGTTGGGTAACAGCTTTAATGCAAGATTGGCGGGATGGTAAAATACAAACTATTGAAAAATTGCGATCATATCTAATGACTACTGAAGATAATTTACAACCCCAACCACCTCCTACATCAGGAACTACAATTTTGCAAACTGATGATGCTTCCCCGCAGAAAGTAGAAGATATAGAAACTCAAAACACTGAACTTTTGCCGATACAGTTGGTAAATTTGGAAAGTTCCGGAAAAAGTGATGTAGGTAGTCAAAGAGACCATAATGAAGACTCTTTTGGAATTCAAACTCAGATAGAAAACCAAGAAACACCTACAGAAAGAATTATTCAAGCTAAAGGACTTTATGTGCTCTGCGATGGTATGGGAGGGCACGCTAGCGGAGAAATAGCGAGTCAAGTAGCAGTAGACACTATTAAACAATACTTTAAAGTGGAAAGTAGTTGGTCTGTAGGTTTGCCCTCTGAAGAAATAATTCGCGAAGCAATTATACAGGCAAATAAGGTAATCTACGATATTAATCAACAAGAAGTCCGCTCTGGCAGTAGTCGGATGGGTACTACTTTAGTAATGGCAATGGTTTACGATACAAAAGTAGCTGTAGCTCATGTGGGTGATAGTCGTTTGTATCGCCTCTCTCGTCAGGGAGGGTTAGAGCAGATCACTCTAGACCATGAAGTAGGGCAAAGAGAAATTAATCGTGGAGTTGAACCAGAAATAGCTTATGGTCGCCCAGATGCTTATCAACTAACTCAAGCTTTAGGACCGCGAGATGAAAATTTTGTCAGACCTGATGTGCAATTTTTCGAGCTTGATGAGGATAGTCTAATAATCCTGGCATCTGATGGTTTAACAGATAATGATTTTCTGGAAAATAATTGGAAAAATCTCCTGGAACCTCTTTTAAACAAACAAGCTAATTTAGAGTTGGGTGTAAACCAGTTAATTGATTTGGCAAATCAGTATAATGGTCATGATAATATTACAGCAATTGTGATTCGTGCTTTAGTGAAGCCACAAAAAAATTAGCAATACCGTTTCACGCTTAGTCAAAAGTCAGAAGTCAAAAGTGATATTTTAATTAATTAAAACCTTTATTATACAGTAATTTCAGCTTATTAGTTTACTTCATCAGTTACCGAAAAATTCGGTCTAAAGCCTCCCCTTATTAAAGGGATAAAAAAAGATAATATTCCTTATGTCAAGCCTTGTGCTTTCCTACGGAATGCTGCGCAAACAGCTAGAGGTACTGATAACTGATAACTGAAATAACCAACTATTTGTGACATTTTTTAAGTGAATTGGTATAGCAGTCGAAACAAAGGGGGCGGACATTTATAAAGGCTCAAACTAAGTTAGGGATTACTTTTAACTTTTAACTTTTAACTTTTAACTTTTAACTTTTAACTTTTGATTTTTGACTTTCGACTTTTATCTTGCGCGGATCGCTATATAAGTTATGCTTTTATAGTGCTACGCATTAAGGTTAAGACATTTCTAAACCCTGTTTCCTGACGGATTCCGCACCGAAAACCCTTTAACAGTTTACTATTCCCTATTCCCTATTTCCTATTCCCTAGCACGTAGCGCTATACAAAAAACTTGAAGTTCAAACATAGATTGTGATTAGGTTAACCCTCCTAGACCCTCAAAAAAATACTCCTTTAAAAAATTGGGACTTTCAGAGTGAATCAATAATTAAGATTGGTCGCTCTCCTGATAATCAGGTTGTTTTATCTGATAGTTTAGTTTCACGATATCATCTGGAGCTACACAAAATACCAAAGTCCCAATCTGGAAATATTTGGCGATTAGTCAGTCAAGGTACAAATGGAACTTTTGTGAATGGAGTGTTGATGTCTCAGGGAATTATTTCTGATGGTTTCCTGATTCAGTTAGCCAGAGGTGGCCCTATTTTAAAGTTTCAGATTCAAGTTCCATCTGTTGCTAATGCTCCTCAACAATGTTGTTCTCGATCTAGTGATAACCCACCAGGAAACTTATTTTGTATTTATTGTGGAAAACCTATTACAGTTGAACGCAGCATCCGTCAGTATCAGGTGTTACGAATATTGGGTCAAGGTGGCATGGGTACTACCTATTTAGCTTGGGATCGTGATCGCAATAACTTACAGGTAGGCGCTTCTCCTGCTGCTGCTTTGGTGGTCTTAAAAGAAATGAATGCTGATATGGCTCAGATCCGCAAAGCTCAAGAATTATTTGAACGAGAAGCTAGAGCTTTGAAATCATTAAATCATTCAGGAATTCCTAAGTTTTTTGACTTTTTTGTTGAAGAAGACAAAAAATATTTGGCTATGGAGATGATTCACGGTCAGGATTTGGAAAAACGTATTTCTTTACAAGGACCGGTGTTACCAAAACAGGCAACTGAGTGGATGATTCAGACTTGCGAGGTTCTAGAATATATTCACTCACAAGATCCTCCACTGATTCACCGGGATATTAAACCTGCTAATCTTCTAGTGCGTCGTCGCGATAATCAGATAATAGTTCTAGATTTTGGGGCAGTCAAAGAGATTGGCACGCCTTTGGGTACGCGGATCGGCGCAGAAGGTTACAGTGCCCCCGAACAAGACCGCGGGCAACCTTTGACTCAATCCGATCTATATGCAGTGGGTGCAACTTCGATCTTTTTGTTGACTGCTCAAAGTCCGATGCACTTCTATGATAATCGTGGTAATGGTTATCGGTTTTATGTGGAAAATGTTCCCACTATTACACCACAACTAAGAAAGGTAATTGAAAAAGTTACCCAACCATTGCCTGGCGATCGCTATCAAACTGCTCTAGAGCTAGCAGATGCTTTAAAAGATTGCCTTTGAAGCACATCATCAATATTGGAATATCTCAATCTCACTATGTATAAGGGTTTTTGAGTTATTGGTAGAGATATAGCGCTACGTACAAGTCAGAAGCAATCCCTGACGCTCGTTTGAGTATTTATAATTGCCCTAATCTATTTGTGTAGTGCTATATTACAAAAAAACTTCTGAAAAAAAACAAATGTATTTAGATGTTTACTCAATGAACCGACTCAGAGTTAAGCTCAAAGAATTGACTGAGTTTGTTTGGTAAGTTGACAAGCTAAAGTTGTACTCAACCACATGGTACGCGCTTAAAAGTGAGCAATTATGTTCATGGGATTGAAACTCCGCGGGATCTATCCGCGTGGATTTTTAAGAGTCACAAACTTGCCATACTAAAGTCACTTCAAATGTAACCCTTAATGACATAAGTAAGGATTCCTCTAGTTTGTCCGGGGTAAACCCATTCAGGTTGCTTTTTATTCCTCACATTATAGCAAAAATATTCAAAATTTGCAATGTGCATGATTAATGGTTAAAATCATTACCCTAGTTTCCATCCAGCCGTTGATAGCGTAGCTCAGACCTAGGAAGCAACTTACTAGTTTCCCACTTACCGAAAGTTTATGATGAACTTAACTTGAGATGAGTCGTTCTGACATTAAACAACTAGCAGATTTTTTTTCTAATAAATCCTAATAAACCTGTATTCAGTTATTTAGTTATTAGTTTTAAAATTGCTTTGGTATCAATTTAGTTTCCTGATTACAGCCTTAGAAACCAAAAAGTTTTGTTTTATTTTTGTTTGATTTTGTAGTGCGATCGCCTAATTATTCTATACTTTCAGTCTTATTGCCTAGATGTTGGGGCTAATCGACTACATTCTACCAATTTCTATCGCTTAAACTCCAGAATTATTCACCCTCATCAGTCTTATTTGATTAGGAAATTAGACTAATCTTCTTCCCACACCTCTACAACCAAAATTTCACCTATTGGATCTTGCATAGAAAAATCAAAGTCTTGAAGTTGCTTTTTCCAATAAGGCCACTTATCCCCAAAAAGTAGGGCTATTTTCCAGATACTATCTGTTGGCTTGATTATATTAGATTCTACGAGGGAATTCACCTGACGCTGAAATTTTTCCATCTGGTGTATAACCTTTTGGCTCATAATACCTCTTAATTTTTTTAAATTCTTCTAGAAATTAACTCCCCGATTCTCACTTTTACCGATTCGTGGATTTTTTGTGCTTTTGGGTAAGTTACTTTCTAGATTTATAGTTTAACATACCTACTTTTGACAAGGTATTATAAGTAAAACTAAATAATTAAAAATCAATAGTGAGATTTTTTTATTAGAGTCAGTTATTACAAGTTTTTATACTTGAAAAAAAGTAAGTAATATGATATTAACTATAACTTTTATTATTAGATTTTTTTATAAAATGTAACATAAAATTATATATATATTCAGATAAATTTAGCCATATATGCTATCTCCTTATCTCCCTATCAATCACCAAACATTAAAGAAGCAGTCAGCGGTCAGTAATCAGCAATCAAGCAGATTTTTTTTGAGACACCCTCGTTTGCGGATGATTGCGGAACGGAAAGGAGATTTCAATTCCTCTGAAGGCCATTAGACTTATCGGAAGCCGGGGATTTTTACCCAGAGCTACTAAAAGCTGAAGCGTTTCAGCGCTAAAAGCTGATAGTTAGTTCAGTATTTTCAAGCATCAGGCTTCAACGATCGGCACTGAAGTCCGCAATTCCTCTGATAAGAGGCTAGCGTAGTTCTGACCTTAGAAGGCTAACTGTTAGCGTAGCTCCAAGCACAGGAGGCTAACTGAAATGACGTCATTGCATCTGTATACAATGAGACAAATTAGCTTACTTATAGCGGTTTTCACAAAGGTAGACTACAGAAAAATATAAGTATGTTTGAAGTTTGATAAGTTACAAACTTGATAGCTGTATTCTCTGTTAATGAAAACCGCTATAAATTAGACATCTCCAATAATAAAAACAGGACTTATATCATGTCCGGTAGCATCGGTCTTGTATAGCAAAGGTAAGGAAGAAGGAAGAAGGAAGAAGGAAGAGGGAAGAAGGCTACCCTCGCAAGAAAAAACCATCATTTCCTGTAGATATTCACCCTTGGGTTTACACAAACGATATAAACGGACATGATATTACGCACGCATACAAAAATATACACCATTTGTAGGGGTCAACGGCCGTTAACCCCTACTATCTGTAGTGGTTATGGGTAAGTCCGGAAAAAATAAAATCAATCATTCCACTGTTATTCATCAATTCTTTCTGCCTGCTCCCTGCTCCCTGCTACCTACTCCCTACTCCCTCTTTTGCTGGAGATGTCTATTGTCCATTCAATGCCATCATGCGATCGTAAACATGACGAGACAGTTTGGGGAATATTTCCTCATCTCTGGCATAAGCAATATCTTCTGCAAAGATCGCCAGAATATAAATAGCCTTATCATCCAAAGTTCTCACAAATGCTACATCCATACGATGTTTGCTAGTGAAACCAACTTTAGAACCGAAATAAATTTTGCTAGGTAAAGATTCTCCGAGAAAACCTTTGATTCCATTGTAGGGGTCATTTTGCCATGCTTCGGGTCTTAAATCTCTGGTTAACAAATAAGCCATTCTTGTACTATATTGCCGTGAAACTGCCTGCCTGGTATATATTTCATAGATTAGTCTTGCTGCATGATCGGTTGAAATCAAATTTCTGAGAAACTTACCATCTTTCTTCCTGAGTTGGCGATCGCGACCGACTGGACCTTCTTGACTAGGAGAATATCGAGGATAATTTTTTGTACTAACTATTAAATTTTTATAACCTGCTTTATGAAAAAAATTGTTAACGGATTTTCTTTTGTCTAACCACTTTTCTAAATCTTTCCCTTCTAATTTACTCCCCGATTTAGTATCAGTAATTGCATCTAAAATTTTACTAGCAGAATCGTTATGAGATTTCTGCATCATTGCTCTCAAGTCTTCATGAAACTTAGATTCATCTTCAATTAAACCTTTTTTTACTGCCCCATAAAATGCAGCCATCCAAAATAATTTAGATACACTAGCAGGATACCTCACTTCTTGGCTTTGATATCCAGCAAATGTATGAACATCTTGGCTTCTAACATCTATTAAACTAATAGATAAAGGTTCTGTTGGTAGCCCTTTTTCTTCAGAAATTTTAACCAATTCATCAACTATTTCCTGTAGTTGAGGATTATAACGTAGAGGGGGTTGTCTACGAACATTGTAGGCAAATCCTAAGTCTTCTGGAGTTTGTTGAGGAACTGGGCGTACATAGGGTGGTACGAGAGTAGGTGATACTGAAGTTTGAGGAGTAGGTTGAGGGGTCTGTGAAGCTGTGCGACCTCTGAAAGGTAGGGTAATAACCCAGCTCGCGGTCATTAATATGGCGACTAATATGAGGATATTTTTATATTTTAACTGGGGTAATATTAGTTTTGTATTTTTAGTTTTAACTAGCCGACGTATTTTTACTGGACGTCGCTTGGCTACCCGATATGGTGGACGGACTCGATGAAATGTTTGGGGTGGTAACTTTTCTGCGTGCATTTGAATAATAAGAAATATAAGTAGTGGACTGAGACAGCTAAAATGGTGCCTGGCGACGGATTGTTAAATACTTTTCACAGCTTAATATTTTAGCCGTAATGGCGGACTCTATAATAATGAACTATTTTAGCTGTGTCATGGCAGTAGTAATAATTTTATTGGTTTTCAGGACTTTACTATAAATAGTGCTAAATTTTCAACTATGGCTGGGAAATTAATTTCAAGGCCATTAGTTATGATGGGGAAACAAGACAGTAAATTAGATTAATTTAATACCTGTTTTCGCAGGATTATTGACCAATCTGGCATTAATTTGATACTTGAAATTCAGGATGATTAAGGATACTGAAAAATTTTAAAATTTAGATTTTTTAGCATTAGCAAATGCCGCTGTTGCTGAAGATAATTTTATGAACCGCCAATGTCAAGGTTTGTAACTTATCCCTTGGGAATTATTTACAGAAAATGACATTTCAAATCCATCTACCCATTCTTGTCCTAGATAAAATTTTCCGTTTTCTGTAAAGTATGCGTATAATCGAGTAATCTGATGATTTTTTTCCCCTAGTTATTCTAAAATTGCTGCTTCTCTTTGAAATCTGTCTTGTACGATTTGATAAATTTGAGGATTATTTACTATGGGTTTAAGTTGTTTAATCACGCATAGACGACCGGAGGGTATTTGAGTATCTTGGGCAATAAATGTTTCGCCAAATCCTCCACTTGCTAACGTTTTGATAATGCGATAACGGTTATTTAAAATCGTTTTTTCCATATACCCGTAATATTTGGGTTGTGAATAAAATATTTTTGAATTAGGGAACAGGAATAATAATTTCAGAGTTTTTATGTATTTTTAAAGATATTAAATTCAGAACTTACAGATGAGGTACGAAAAACTAGAATTTCAGATTGCTTTCCGTTCCGGAATACTCCGCAAATCCTATCAGTCGCAATGACAAAAATAGATTGTACTGCGTAAGCCCTAAAATTAAAAGAATCTGAAACTATGGCCATTCATTGATTGATACCTTCTTTGCCTAAAAAATCTTTCCTGTCTAAATTTGAGTCTATTCAATTGCACTATTTTGTATAGTAAAATTTATCAAAAATCATGCTACCCTGAGAAGGTCATCATTTCAATTATCAGTTATCAGTTATACAAATTCCCATGCATTAATGCTTAACTGAGGTAACACTTCAGTTATTAAGTAATTAAAAAGGGCGCATGGAACCTTTTTGGTAATTAGCAGCCAAGTTAATATTAATTATTATTATACTTACTTCTCCCTCACTCCTCTACTCCCCTACTCAATAAAATGGGGTGCATCTCATATTTGCAAAATACTTTTTTCCTATATATTCCCTATTCCCTATTGCCTGTTGCCTAAAAGCAATAAAATTTTGGCTTTATTCAAAATTGAGATTTACCCATAAAATGTAGAGTAGAAAGGTTTTTGAGAAATGGTATTATCAGTACCGACCGCTGAAACCAGAGCCTTGAAATGAGGTTTAAGACCTTATTTTTTGTCAAAATAACAGAGATTAGTAAACAATCAAATTAAGTAAATAAATAGTATTTATAAATATGAAATTTAAGTATAGCAAAATTTTTAATAATTGACATAAGTCCTACTACCAAAACTATTCAGAAAATGGAAAGATTTTGCCAGGTTTTTATGAGTAGTTGACAATTATATATTAAATTTGTTTTAATAAAAAAAGTATACATTTAATTATTAAGAATTCTTTATATGCCTCAAGCAAATTACTCCATAAATCTAAGATAACCTGGTTGGTCTAGATGCTGGTGTCAAATACCAAGAGACAAACTCTAGACCAACCTTTGGAGGTTATAATGGATTCCATCATGTCGAAATCTGGGTCTGTAACGCTTATCAAGCAGCATTTTATTACTAAACACACATGGGTTTCCAACCAATTGCCTATAAGGGTTTGGAAACTGGCGATCGTGAATACACTTCCCACGTTTTGCATGCAGGTCAAGTCACCCTTGTTCTTACATCTCCGTTAAACCCAGGAGAGACAAAAATCAATCAGTTTTTAACCCAATATGGCGATGCAGTTTATGATGTAGCTTTTAGTGTAGAAAATGCTCAAGCAACTTATGAATATGCAATTTCACAAGGAGCAAAGAGTGTTTCTCTGCCTAGAGCTTTCAAAGATGAGGAAGCTATCGGTTTCTGTAGATGTTATGCAGGAGTTAGATATAGTCATTGATTTCGATGAAAAAGGTTACATTCTGCAAATTTCTACTCGCCCGTTGCAAGCTCGTCCTACTTTATTTTTTGAGTTTATGCAACGCAACAATTATAATGGCTTTGGTGCAGGTAACTTTAAGTCTTTGTTTGGGGCAATTGAAGCACAACACAAATTACGTGGAACACTATTTATGATTTGATTTAGTATTAGTTAAAGGCAACAGCTCATCTGGCAATAGGGAAGGCATATGATGGAGACGGACAGTCTGAAAACACTTAAGGTGTTTTTAGTAGTCAGGAGCAATCAAATCTATTCTTTTAGTCAAATAGATCTTATAGATCTTAAAATAATTTAATAGCATAGCTTTGCTGTATTTATAACATTCTTTTTTCAAGCTGGTATTAGTTAAAGAAATATTATGTGTAAAATTTTTCAATCACTCTTAATTATTAATAAAATTCTTAATTTCACCCTTGGTATCAGAACTAATTCTAATCAGAAGAGGAAAGTTATGGCCAACAAGTAAACTCAGGTTTTTTCTCAATGCGTCAAGTTGTAGAAGCTAGCTGAGAAAATTTCTAATTTATTGAATTGATTAATACTAATATGGCCACTTTTAACCAAGGACAACAAAAATAATAGTTTTTTTTCTTAAGCACCCCAAGCATAATTAATGCTTCATCCAACCAGCAATCAGAACTCATATTCAACGTCTCTTCTCTTCTGACCCAATTTCATGTTTAATAATGTATAGCATATTGGTAGCTAATTTAGTACAGCTTAATCTTAATCCTAGTTAAGCAATTCGCTGAACATCTAAGAACTATGTACTTCATTAAGTCCAAACTGCTATGAATTTTAGATCATTTGAAAATAAAATATAGTAGCTAGCCAGGGAAATAGAAATGAATTTATGTATTGACCAAAGAAGAGGCGACTTTAACCTGAGGTTTTCTCATCTATTTTGGGCAATTGTAAAATATGCTCATGTTAAGTCAATTTAGTCAGTTGATTTAAACTGGCGTAAGTCTTTGATTATTGGCAAAATTCATTCTTATACTACCTTAATTTATGGATATTTATCCTTAATTTTTTGTG
>NZ_RCBY01000499.1 GCF_003838195.1 Okeania hirsuta | reverse complement strand
AAAAAACCATCATTTCCTGTAGATATTCACCCTTGGGTTTACACAAACGATATAAATGGACATGATATTATTTGGACTTAAGCTAAATTCATCAGCAGAAAAGATGCAATTAGGGTCGATAGTTTCTTTGATTGACTTCAATGTATTATACATATCATTCTCATAATAGACATCCTTTGTATCTTCCAATTTCCGACTACCAAAAGTGTATGCAAACATACGCATATCTTTATCGGCAAACGCTTTTTCCTCAATAAATACCTTGTCATTTTCTTTTTGCCATTCCTCTGCAGCTTCGCGTTTTCCAGTCTCGTAGAACGAATCGTGACTCATGGCCAGAATTTGGTCACGCCATGAAAAGGAGGTGTATTCTTTTGTATCGTTAGTTGCTACTGACTCTTCCCTAACTAATCATCCGGACATGATATAACTCCCTATCCTCTCTTCCTTACTAAATCAAAATCAACCCACTTTGAACTTCCAATTCCGTAACACCAATAAAAATCGCAATTAAATCCCCATCCACAAAAACTCCAGTACCTCCTTGAGTCTCTATAGAAGAAGGACTAAACACAACTCCATCACCACCAAAGGCAATAACTACATCACCTTCGAGATTATCAAAATCAACAATTACTCCATAATCACTACTACCTGCACCACTGTAAAAAGCAACATCACTATTACCCAAAACAAACGTATCAGCACCCGCACTACCTGTCAAAAAATCAATCTCATTTTCTCCAGACTGACGACCTGCACCAATAATCAAATCATCACCAATACCACCAACAATAGTATCATTACTCAAATCTCCACTGAGGGTATCATTTCCTCCACCACCATCAAGAAAATCATTATCTTTACCACCAAATATCAAATCTTCAGATTCTCCACCACTCAATTCATCATTGCCCAACTCTCCTAAAATGAAATCAAGATCAAAACCACCATCAACTATATCGTTACCCTTACCTCCACGAATAGTATCATTACCTGAATTTCCCTCCAGACGGTCATTATCTTTATTACCAAAAATACTATCGTTACCATCATTGCCAAAAATAGTATCATTACCTTCATTTCCGGCAACACTGTCATTGCCTATCCCTCCATCAAGGCGATCGCTATCTTCATTCCCACCAATACTATCGTTACCATCATTACCAAAAATACTATCACTACCGACATTGCCGACCAAACTATCATCACCCCCACCCCCATCTATCTCATCACTACCTTCATTACCAACAACAGTATCATTACCCTCACCACCATCTAGAAGATCGTTATCTTGATTGCCCAGAATACTATCATCTCCTATTTCGCCATTAATGGTATCAGCTCCTTCATTACCAAAAATGGTGTCATTGTCTATCCCCGCAAAAATACTATCACTCCCGGGACTACCAAACAAACTATCTTCACCTGCTTGCCCATCAATTGTATCATTACCACCTAGTCCAAAAACGGTGTCATTGTTAGGAGTGCCTTGAATAAACTGAGGAGTATTATTACCAATAATGGAACCTGGTGGAAATTGACCGTCTGGTATGAAAGGAGGTGGAGTAGGAATATTTACACCATCAATAATACTGGTACTATTAACATCTATTCTGCCATTTTCTAGAGTTACAGTTCCAGAAATTGCGATGGGTTGATTTGGCTGTAAATTTAAAGCTATAGCATTAAATTCATCTAATAAGTTAACAAAGTATATTTGACCATTAGAATTTAAAATAAATTGGCGATCGTCAACTACAAAACCAACAGTTCCAGATATAGTTTGTAGTCCGACAATTGGTGGTGGAGGTCTGGTTGAATCATCGTTAATCAGAATAGTATTGATTAGATTTAATCGGTTATCTTCTAAATTTATAAATCCTGTTACTGTGATTGATTGACCAATTTGTAAGCCTAAGATTGAAGTATTTAGTTCATCTATAAGGTCAACAAAGAAGTTTTGACCATTGTCAGCGGTCAAAATAAAAGTATCATTACCAGTAATAGAAAATATTGTTCCTGCGACTTCTGTTAATGTTAATTCTAATTGGGTTCTGGTAATAATAGTTGTCATAATTTATGGTTTTAGTTGATATTTGCTGAAGAAGGAAGAAGAAAGAAGTGGATGGGGACTCAAACCTCAACCAATTGTAAATACCGTGTAGACGGCGGGATCTTAAACCCAAAAGAAAAAGATAAATATTGATAAATAGCTAATGTTAAACTTAAAAAATACTTAGTTTCTGTATTTCTATAATAGTCAAATATTGAATTGAATAGATAATAGAAGTCTAAGGAAAGGTGAAGACATATCAAAAGCTTAAAACTCAGATATAGGACTACGGATTTAGGTTAGGACACTACTAAACCCTGTTTGCGGAGCATTGACCTA
>NZ_RCBY01000498.1 GCF_003838195.1 Okeania hirsuta | reverse complement strand
GAACAATTTAGATGAATATTGTCCTAAACTTATTGATAGCTCAAATTAATATTATTGATAATTTGGCTGAATATATAGTTTAGTTATGATAGACATCTAAAATTTTTACAATTAATTGCAGAGATTAATTCTTAACTTAAATTTAGGAGAAATATAATGGCACAACAAGCTGTTGGAGCACTGGAAACTAAGGGTTTTCCTGGTATTTTAGCTGCCTCAGATGCAATGGTAAAAGCAGGTCGAGTCACTTTAGTGGGTTATATTAGGGTTGGTAGTGCTCGGTTTACTGTTCAAATTCGAGGTGATGTTTCGGAAGTAAAAACTGCTATGGATGCAGGAATTGCTGCTGTTGAAAAAGCTTATGGTGCTACTTTGGAATCTTGGGTAATTATTCCTCGTCCTCATGATAATATTGTGGCTGTTTTACCAATAGATTTTAATCCAGGTGTTGAAGAATTCCGCCAACGAGTAGAAGGAATAACTGTACCAAGATTGCCTAATAGGTAGATGAATTTTGACTAATTAAATATCTACATAATTCTATTTTAAGCCGTCCATAAGACTATAGTATTACCAAGATTTACAATTTTGGTTAGTATTAAAAAATATAGACAGTGGACGGTACTATGGAAGCATGATTTGAGTAGCTAGTTTGGATTAAATATTAGATTTTAGGTATTCAATAATTAATAATTATCTGTATAAAAAAAGATTGGTGAATATTTTTTTTGATTTATTTATTCAAATAATAAGAGGCTTTAAACCTTAATGATTAGATAATTATAAAAAATCAATAACCAGAACACATAAAACTATCACAATTAATTAGGAAACTATATATTCTGTAAAAATAATCCCAAAATTGGTGAGATTTTAATAGTGAAAATTGAAAAAGTAATAAGTGAACATTTTCATTCAATATGCTATTGTTAAAATAAGCACAATTGAATCTCTGTAAAAAATATTGAATTTATCTATTGTTGACAATTAAAAACAAATCGAATGGAATTTTGATTGAGAATAGCTACAATGAGTAAAGACTATGACAGCAGGATAGTCTTTATTTATTGTAGCTAATTTCCTATTGAATTTTGTGTAGGTAGTGCGAGTACATAGCAAAAAAACTAAAATACAGATAATAAAGTCTGAAACTATTACTACTGTTACCTACTTTCTAATTCCAAAAGATTTTCTACACAACCCTGTCGAGGACTGCTATATATTGAATCTTATCTGAAGCTATGGATACTTGGATTATACAATTACACCGCTCTACTAATGAAATCACTTTTTTGGCAATTAGTGCCTTGGCAGCAATAATTTTTTGCTTTTGGTTTATCCCTATTGCTACAGATACTATGGTAAATTCTGCAGCAGGTTTAGCTGAAAAATATTTAGGTAAAAATCAACGCACAATAGTAATCAATTCTAGTACAAATAATCCTGAATTATTTTTGATGTTGCTATCATTGAGTCTCGGTAGGTTAGGAGGTATAGCAACTCCTCTAGGTTCAAATTTTGCCAATATTTATCTAATGTTTATTGTGGCACCAATAATTGTTATAGGTAAATGGGTATTTTTAGGAAAAATATCTAATATCAAAAATTTTATCGAAATTCTTAATAAAGAAAAAATGCTATTTTTATGGCATTTTTCCATGTCATTATCAATGTTTGCCTTTGCTACTACAGCTTATTGGTTTATTACTGGTGAATCGGAATTTGCACCTTTGCCAGAAGTCATAGATTCCCGAACTTTACCTTGGGTAATTGTTGGTGGTATAACTTGTTTAGCAGGTATATTTGTCTTTTTTCTTTATGAAAAACAGTTTAAGCAAAAAAGACCTGAATTATTTGAAGATATTAATGCAGATGATTATGAAGCAAGTTGGTGGAAGTTTATTGTAGGCACGGCTTTATTGATATTATTATGTTATATTTTAAATACATTATTTATAGCTTGGACTGAAATTTATGATGATTTACTGACTAAATTGTTTGGTGATTCAATTTTTGCAGGATTGCATTATTTTTTGGGAAGTTTAATATCATCTTTACCAGAAACAATTGTAGCTGTGAAAAATTATGAGCGTTTAACTTCACCAGATTTAAACACAGCAATGGCATCAGCTAGTCAGTCAAATATGACTAATTTGGGAATAGGTTTTTTAGGTAGTGTTTTAGCAAGTTTACTATTGGCTATAGGTATTAATTATCAGTTATAAAATCAAGCTATCGGCTGTGTTGAAAAATAATTTTGAAGAAGGAATAAGAAAAAAGTGGATGGGGTTTGTAGACAGGAAGTGGCAGGTCGTTGACTATCCCCAACCAATTGTAGACGGTGGGGTATTAAACCCTTGAAGAAGGAGACAGGAGACAGGAGACAGGAGACAGGAGGAAAATTACATGGGGAT
>NZ_RCBY01000497.1 GCF_003838195.1 Okeania hirsuta | reverse complement strand
TTCTGTTAGCATCATTAGGTCTTCTACATCTACAATAATTGCCTGAGCAGTCGCTCGTTGTTGCAGGATCATAAGTGCCATTAAGAAAAAGGCACATACTAAAACTTTCTTGGTTATCAGATTTCTAGATAGTAAGCTGGAGGTAATAGTTCTTGATTGCATGAGAGATATATTTTATTGTCGATCTATTGTTTTGATGTCGTATGCAAGCTATTTCCGTATCCTCTTACCTCAAGTCCGAATAGTCGTAATTGTTGACAAATTCAATTAAAAAGGGACTTGACATGAATTAGCAACCAACACCATTTGACACAAAAAAGACAAAAAACAAAACCCGTAGAATAGTATTCCCACGGGCATCATCATCAGATTTATTTTTCTTAGAAGGCTACATTCATCCCCATACGGAAATTTGACAAATTTGTTTCCTCCGGTCGAACAAATGTGAGTACATTATCAGAGAGCATATACAAATGAACCGGTCCCATTTTTAATAAGAGATTTGCTCCCAGGTTTTGATAGCTTTTGTTTACGGTGAAATAGTTGACTCCTACACTCAAGATTTTTCCCAAATCTCTTGCTGGCACTCAAACCAACGGCTGTAGTACTTCTTCCTCTGTATCGGGTACTATGCATCAAAGCTCTAGGCGCAAGGATTTTAAAGGGCTAAAGGTCCCGCTCAAATAGTATTCCGTGGCAGTTGGGTACGGTAACTTTCATGGGCAGTTTGAACTGTCAGTCCCGAAAGTAAAGAGTCGACAAATTCCTCCATCGCTTCTTCGTCCCCTTCGCTGATATCCATGGCATCAATGCCTTCGAAATTGACCTCCCCGGAAACGGCATAATTACTGACCTGGTCCGTCCAGTTAATATGAATCCCAAATCCCGAACACTCGCGGCGAAACTCAATTTTTCATTGAGGTTAAAAACCACTCCTAAATCTGCAGCGAAGCCCTGATTTCCGGTAGTAGGATTTAGGGTGAACCCGGATTCAATTGGTCCAAATCATCCAGGAGTTTATAATTTCCCATGTTAAAGGTACTGGTATTGAATTGTACGTCAGTGAGCAGGTCAACTGATAGTATTCGGTTCCTGTTTGAATTGAGCATTATTACGGGCCAGGGAAAAGTCAGCTAAACCGATCAGGTATTTTAGGCGGGCGCCTATCTGCAATTTTTTCTTGAGACGGACCGCTCCGCTGAGACCTATTTCGTGGTAAGCAAAGGCCTGAAAATCCGGGCCAACCGAAAGTGTCTGACCGATGTAATCGCCATTCCCTTCCCAGGCCAGGGCGAACCAGGTCGCGGGGGTAGGCAGCAAAAAAACTTGCACGTGTTCCGGTGTTTATGCCTAATTGAAATCCGCCCAGGCGAATACCAACTGAGAGTATATCTGCATGAACTTTTCCCTTTGAGGGTGTTATCATCCCCCATTTGCAATAAGGCATATATCAATATCAACTCGAAACGAATCTGAACCATCAATGGGCTGAAGCACATCCCCGATCGTAAAGCCCGATGAGTAGCACCAAAGCTTATACCCGGAAGTGCAAATGTTGATTTTTCTTTTCGCTCATGAAAGCAGGATTGGTATACTGGGATTGAATCGCTCCCGGCATAAAGTGCAAACCGAAATCTGTCTGGCTAAAGGAACATACAGGAGCAAAAAAGCAGGAGTACAGCTAGAATATATAGAAATGCTTTACGCATGAATCTTGTGATTGAGTATAGCGTGAAAAGAATGAGTAAGAATTAGGGATTCAATTCTGCAAGTGCACCTAGTTTGACCTTGAGATTGTAATCATCGTAAAATTTGACAGGTACTGTACCCGAATTGGAGTAGCGATCTCGGCTTTGATGCGAATTTCTGCACTATTTTGTAAACGATACCAGCGCTCAGCTGTCAGAGCTATATCCAGGGTAGAACTGCTACTTTCACTTACTCTCCCGTTTTGATCAACAGAAGCCGCAGAAAGCAATTGTGCAGGGCCATCGAAAAGGGAATCCTGTACCGCTCCCTGTTCATCCAGAAAATAAGCCTGAAGAACCAGGTCGAGTGGGAAGCCATTTTCTGTGATGAGAATGAGGTCAGCAGATTCTACCTGTTCCATACTTGTCAATTCCAGCCCCAAATCCTGTTCAAGTTCAATCTCACTCAGCTGGATATCCAAAGGAACTTCAACACGCAAGCCCAAATCAAAACCGCTATCATCCAGCACCAAACCTACTTTGGAGGTATCTCCTTCCGGATGAAGCCTCGCAGAAAGATCATAAGATATGCCACTCGGCTTAGAGGAAAGCAGATCCGCAATATTTGAGTTTTCTTTATTTATCTCAATGATGGTACGAGCCGAGCTACCTACCGCAGTAAGTTCCGGGTAGTTTATCGGCAAGCCATTTTCCAATCCGGTATGGTCCAATTCAATTTT
>NZ_RCBY01000496.1 GCF_003838195.1 Okeania hirsuta | reverse complement strand
AGATTGGATACTTTTTCGTCAGCGTCAGGTAACTTAAAGTACTACTTATGGCCTGACTAGCTGACGTAAGCAGACAGGCCCGGATGAACGGTAATATTTGTCATTATTTCAGACCATTTTCTACTAATATCTGGTCAATATTTACACGTAGACCTTCAAAGAATTCTATCTCCTGATCCCAGCAAATATTTCCATTTTTTGCTCCCTTTTTCTGCTACCATGATTTTCTCTGTCTCAGTAAATATCCAAATGATCTTCTTTGACGCCAAATTGATTAACTCTTCTGTTTTTTCTTGATAGTATCCAAGCGGATTACTTACCTCACTCAAATCAGCTTTTGTATCTATTTCCACTACATATTCTGGTGGTACACTCAAGTATTGTTATCTAGCTCTTTTATTGCTCCCTTTCTTACTATGGCTATATCTGCTGCACGCCATGATTTCTTGGAAAATTGTAAGCCAACTTCATTCGAAAAAAACAAAGTAATTCTTGCCCAATAATGATCTTATTAAGAATACTAATTCCGTTGCTAGAAAAGATTGAAATTTGCTACTTCCCATTAGTTCCTCTAATTGTTTAATCCCATTTAGATAATCTCTATACCCCTTATAATAGATAGGTTTCCTTTCACCATCCATAAATCAAAATCTCAGGACGTTTTGAACTACTGTACTCATCTTATCATTTTTTTGATGATATTTTCCAATCTAGTCTCAACAAATTTAAGCTTTTCTACCTCTATTTCCAATTATAGTTTTCCAAGTACTTGTTGGGTTTGATGTATTTTCTACAATGGGTTAAGTATGCTAAGTAGGGCCGTTTATTCGTTTTCCAAAATCACGATTTATCCACTGTAAATCAATGCTATTTACAATCTATGCCTACTATAGTCTTCATTTTTCTGTAATCCGTCCACATGTTGTTGTAACATGTTTGTCAGGTAATCGCTAAAGGAATTGCCCCAAAACCGTGGGACCTGTTTCTTTCCAGTCCCCTTGTTCTACAAAGATGTAAACGGGTGGATTTTCGCCTTCATTCGTTTGATATATTCGATTGCATAGCCTTGATGACACATGAAAAGAATGGAATTTTCTAGTATTTCTCTCATCAAAGCTATTTCTTTTCAGCAGATCTATTCCTTGATCCTTGAAGTGTAATCCTTAGGGACAATCCCCTCTTCTTTCCAACTCTCAAAGGCTTCATCGGATAGATACGCATAGTAATAATCAGTTCCTCGCATTATGTGACTCCTCCCTGCCAAACCAAAATAGAAACTCCTTGAATGCGTTCGGGAGTTTTTGCTGGAACTTCTGTTCTAAGTGTTCAACTCTTGCGTTGTACATCCTTTGAAATCTTTTGCGATATCAGGATACTTCTTTTATAAACGCTTTTGCTTCTTCGAGGTACGTCATGTTTGTTCAGCTATTACGGCCAGCGTTCGTGGAGGCGAGCTACGGCCTTTTGGTATTCCAATATGCTTTATCGTCCTTACCAACTGCATTTACAATTAAGATCTTATTTGTTATTGGGCAGTGGGATCGCATACGCTTTGTTAGGTGACGTACATTCCTAACCCTTGAACTTATCCTTATTCTTCTTCTTGTTTGATTTCTTAGCTTCTCTTCTAAAATTATCGGTGGTAATAATTCTAACACTCATTCAGAAATCTGTTAAACTTATTTGTGTGTTTGATCTTTTCTAAGGTCCTCGACCTCAGCAAAGGCAGTTGTCAGGCTGTTTCTTAATGATTGATACTGGAGTAATTCTGCATTTTCCTTGCTGATCAATTCCCAGTCCTCGATATAAATCAATACGCTGTCTTATTTCCCTCATTGTCAGTCACATATTTTATATCAAGATTTTTGTCATCTTCTTATTTTTTGGCTATCCACTAGTCCAAATATACAACTATTACTTCATAATTGTTCCTCTAAAACTATGTCACCTACGGGTCCGGGTATGCGACGTGCTGCCTCTTCTCTTTTCCAAATCGGTATTCTATCCATCGGAAATTCAACTCCATTCACGATCAAAATCTTTTTGCCATACAGGAAGCATGATTGTATACCCTGTGTTAGGCACTGCCCACCTTCTTTTTGCTGCTCATAGTAACAACTGATAATTTCGCAAAACCTAGCAATCCTCGACTTATGGTGGCTTCAATCACTTTGCCACTCTTGAATTGTCCATTTTGTGCTATATCATCGTAACTCCAATTGTCTCTTTCATCATTTTCCTAAATCTGTTCTACCAATCTTTCTTAATCTTGTCATCCATCTGATCTTCAAAGTGTTTCCAAGACTCTTCGGACATCTTACCTGTTTCGTAATACATCAATCGCACAAATTCAAGATTCACTTCCAATTCTGAATAACCTGGATTATTTCTCTTGATCCAATCTCTAGTTTGCTGGATACCTAGATCTGCA
>NZ_RCBY01000495.1 GCF_003838195.1 Okeania hirsuta | reverse complement strand
ACAGGAGACAACCCACCCCCAACCCCTCCCAGGAGGGGAAGACAGGAGACAGGAGGAAAATTACATGGGGATAGTCTTCGACAAGCCGCTCCGCGTCTACGCTCCCCCAAGTAATTTTGAACACCCCCGTTGACGGTGGGGTATTAAACCCACAAAGAAAATGATAATATTTTTGACAAGTAGAGGGTAAAATTTCTCAAATAAAGCTTCGTTCTGATGTAAGATTTATTACTTGTTTTCGACCATTTATTGTGAATAAGTGAATTCCTTGCAAATATTGAAATACCCATCTTAATGTTGGATGTTCTGTAAGTTTTCCTATTTGGGTAGCGTGTAACTCAGTGGCGTAGATTAAAGCTTCTGTAAAACGGTGGGAAAGTATCATTTGTTTAAGTTAAAAGTCAAAAATAAGAAAAATCTATCACTTTTTAGATAGTCAATCTGAGGATGCTTTAATAATAATTGTTCTTGGATATCAATCAACTATAAAACTATAAGATTGATTGAATATAGAAAAATTTTATGGATAAATTTCGGGTAGAAGTGATTGCTAAAACTCCAAATCCTCAACAGGTAATTTATGCAGCTCTGCATCAAGACGTGCGGTTCGTTTGAGGTGTAATGGCCTCAGCACCTGTCTTTATATTGAAAGACAGGTCAATAGGGAAGGGATAAAACCCGATACCGAGACAACTCACTTCCCGTAAGGGTGAGTCAAATCACGACCAGAATCACATGGTCAATAAACATCAGATCATGACAAAATTTAACAAAAGTTAATATAACTACGTTAAATAAATATCAAGATTTGACAAGTCCCTTCTCGAAAGTACCTCGATGACAGCATATACCCCAATGTTAAGCAGGTAGCGACTACTGACATTGAAGCGGGTATAAAAGCGAACAAATACCGTAACCTAAATGGAAAATTTTCGCAAGCATTCAGTCATGGGTAACGAAAGTGAACTTCTATATTTGTCGTGAGCAGCAAAGTTGCGAAACTAGGTTGATACGCAGCGGTCAAAATCACCAAAGGTTAAGGGATAAATATGAGTCTTGATATTTATCGGTACTCCAAAATGACCTCGGCAAAAAGGAAGACCCTAAAACTGATACCAACGGGAAATGGGAACGAATTAAATCTAAGGATAGGCTCTTAAAGTGGTCGAATCTTTGAGTAGTAGCTAGCGTAAGCCACCTTAGATGGGATTGAATCCGAAGCTAATGCCAATTTGTAATGAGTTGGATATGCCCACAGATTCACGATTTAGGAATTATACGTTCTTAAGTAGGAGTAAATATGTCCAGAACAGAGATAAAATCAACGTTGGAATGGAAAGACATAGACTGGAAAGCAGCCGAATAAAACGTCTTCAAGCTCCAAAAACGAATCTATAATGCTTCTAAAAGTGGAAATGTGAGGTTAGCCCACAAACTACAAAAACTTCTTGTCAAATCTTGGTCAGCAAGACTCATCGTAGCAAGAAGAGTCACACAGGAGAATAAAGGGAAGAACACAGCAGGGGTAGATGGGAGAAAATCCCTTCCTCCCTCAGAAACACTAAAGTTAGCTCAAAAGCTAAAGTTAAGTCATAAAAGCACGCCAACCAAAAGAGTTTGGATACCCAAACCTGGAAGGAAGGAACAAAGACCCTTAGGAATCCCAAACATATTACCGCGAGACACAAGCGAGTAAAACGTATGTGAAAGTCAAGGGAGATGCTTCCCCTGACAATGGAGATGATAATTATTGGTCAAAGAGATTAGGGGATAAATATAAAACCTGAGACTCTCAAAAAGCCAGAATCATGAAAAGACAAGAAGGAAAATGTACCGAATGCGGACTAACTTTCGCGCACTGGAGATATATTGGAAAAACACCACATTGAGCACAAAGCTAGAGGTGGAAACAATACCGATAAAAATCTAGAAGTACTACATTTACACTGTCATGACAAAAGACATGATGCTGGGAAGTCGTTGCAAGCAAAGGCAGCAGTCCTAAATTGAGGAGCCGAATGAGGTGAAAGTCTCACGTTCGGTTCTGAAGCCGAGTATATAAGGTAACTTATATGCTTAGGGTAACTATAGTGAAGGATTTGTATTTGACGAACAAGATAATTGGCCTACGGAAACAAAATGTGGTGAAATAATTGTCAAGAGACTTTTGGCAGGAGACCGTGGGCATTATGGATGTATAGAGCGTGCGACTCGTTGGTCAATAAGCTAGTAAAACTAGATATAAATGGCCATCCTTAGTCAATACATGAGGACAACCTCGACTAATGGATAACTCTTATGTCCTTGATGGTGAAATTCCATCCGCCTTGTTGTTGGGTTGACAGCATAGGCCACAGGGTAGCGACTGAACATCAATCCCTGAAGCTGGCCTAAATGGGATCAAAGCTTTAACTATCAAACAAGTGAGATTTCT
>NZ_RCBY01000494.1 GCF_003838195.1 Okeania hirsuta | reverse complement strand
CCAGTGTGTATTATCTGCTTCGTTGGGTGGGATATCAGACCAAAGGCTACAACCTCAATAATGATCAAAGGGTTTAAAGCATACAACAAGCTGTTCTTTAGCGGCAGATTCCAATGCAAAAGTAATTGTACGATGAGAATCAAACTTCCTATCTCAAAAGCAAAAAGGAATAGCTTCATCACTACTGCCGCTCCATACAGACTGTTTGGGAACAAAAAGGTAGCTACCGCAAACGTGGCTTGCGCAATGGGGGGATAGATGGTGAAGTAATCTGGTGAATTTAGTGCTTCGTATAGCTCTCTATCTAGACCCGGTACGACTGGTCCCTCATTGATTAGCGTTGTGGGTAGATAATTGAAAGGATTGTAACCATTAATGACCAATTGGCCATCCCAAATAAATCGATATACATCGTCCGACAAAAGCGGAAATAGGAAGACCAAGCTTAATCGGAGGATAATTGCTACTAGCAGCCAAAACCCAAGGTCTGTTTCCTTAGTAGTCCTAAAAACCCAAAGGTAAGCGAGAAATAAAAAGCTATAGAGACTGATCAGAGGAGTGAAGTCGGACTGTCCAACCTTCAGCCCTAGATATAACAAAGCAGCTAACATCAGCATGGCCAAAATCCAGGGCTTAACTCCATCTGGAAATGCCCAAGCCTTACCTGCTCTGAGTTGCCCGATCAGCCCCATCATCTAGGAAGCCCGCAACTGCATATGTCTAATGCTATAGTAGAAGATCGCTCCGTACCCTAGGAACAGCATCAAATGGAAAGCAATGAAGATCATATTCTGCAAATAGATGGCTCCTAAAACTGCCACGAGAAAGTACAAAGCAAACACTCCTTCCAAGATCGTAGTCCAAGAAACCTTATGGTTGAGGTAATTGGTCTTACTCAGCTTATCTCGGATAGACTTAATGTTAAACTTGGGTGTGCGAACAAAGGGAGATTTTTTTCCTCTATATCCTTCCAAGACGGCAATCGTATTGTGCAACGATAGCCCCATGGACAAGGCCAAGAACAAAGGGAAGAGAAATATGAATTTCAGAATCCTCTTCACCGAAAAAACCACCAGATTCATTAGGGTTCACATTGGCTGCAAAATATACGGCGATAATGCTCATTAAGCCCACAGGAAGTAGGCAAAGAAGTCCTTGCTAAATCCATCCTCCATCAAACCATTGAAGAGGAACAACAATGGTACACTAAATACCCCCATAGCAAAGACAAAAACGAATACGGTACTGGATAACAAGTGAATAGTAGCCTGAATCTTTTTACCCAAACCTAAGTCAGAATTCCAAACCGTCGGCAACATCTTCTTGGCCGTTTCTGCACCACCTTTCATCCAACGAAACTGCTGCGATTTCAAGCTATTCATTTCTATCGGCAGCTCTGCAGGTGAGCCTACATTTTTCCAAGAAGCGATCTTCCATCCCTTGAGTTGGGCGCGTATACTGAGGTCGAGGTCCTCGGTCAAGGTATCAGCTTCCCAACCTCGGCTTCTTCTATCGTTTGGCGTCGCCACACCCCAGCCGTTCCATTGAATTGCAGTAAATAGTTACCATTCATCCGGCCCACCTGTTCTACACGAAAGTGCACATTCAATTGCATAGCTTGTAGACGGGTAATTAAAGAGTAATCCTCGTTAATGTGTTCCCATCTTGTTTGCACCACACCTACGCTAGGATCGCGGAACCAAGGCATGGTTTTTAGCAAGAAATCTGGCTTCGGCAGAAAATCAGCATCAAATATGGCGATGAAGTCTCCCTTAGCGAATCGCATTCCCTCTTTCAAGGCTCCGGCCTTATAGCCCTTACGATCTGTTCGTGTGATTTGCTCAATTTGAAAGCCCTTGGCCTTGTATTCTTCTACCTTTTTCCGTGTGATCTCTACGGTATCATCGGTTGAATCGTCAAGGACATGGATTTCAAACTTATCCTTGGGATAGTTGAATTGACTAATATTATCGATCAAGCGTTCCACGACAAAGCGTTCATTGAAAATGGGGAGCTGGATGGTCACAAAAGGTAGCTCTTCCGACTCTGCACTTCCCGCCAAAGTGTCTAGATGTTGCTCATCTTGCCAAGCGGTAGCTCCTTCTTCTACCATAGCCATTTTACGAGCAGGCGGCGCGGGGGTTGGTGGCATTGCATTCGCTAATCCCCTCCGATAATGATATAGCAACTTGATCTGCATCACACAGTATACGGTCACGTACAAAAGTGTGAAACAGTAAAGTCCTAATACAGTGTAGGCCAAAATCGACATTTCAAACTTAATTTTAGTTGGAGTTAGGGCAGTAACCAACTCCTCAATTCACCTTTATAACAACTTGAAGATTGTCCATAAAATCTTGTGCCCCGCCAGTATTGTTCCTCGGATCGTACCCGAGACCTTTGACACGCCCACTCTTCTTCTATAGGTTACGGGCACCTCTGTACATTTCA
>NZ_RCBY01000493.1 GCF_003838195.1 Okeania hirsuta | reverse complement strand
TAAGTAAACTTTAGCACTTCTTTAGACTTTTGAAAATCAGCTCCTGCTTCGGCTATAGTCTGCGCCGCCTGATAACCCCGCAGCCCCACTAAGGTAGGCTTCCCATCGAAAACAATGGTATAGATTTCTCGAATAGGGTAAGCATGTACCGCTGAAATATGCCTTTGTAAGTCAGGGGAACTGGTGAAAAGACTTGAAAGGGAGCTTCCCGCTGTAAATCCCAACTCTATCCACGCCTGATACTGTTTGCCTCTATCCCAAGTTTGCACCACACCTTTTGGAGAGTCTGGCAAATTTTTCATGGGGTTGCATAATATCTAAACAGTAAACGTTGTACTTCCTGTCTTTTTCTCCAAGTTTCGCCACAGCTTATTATCTAGGTAGTTTCTAAACTCCTCCGTACTCACGTCCGCATTTCTTTTGAAGGCTAGTACGTAGTGAGGGTGCTGTAAAAATCCATTTGTATCTGGGTTGTTGGTACGATCAAGGAAAGTACGACTGAAAGGCAAGAAAGACCGCTGGTAAGTGTTTTTGGATACAAAAATGGCATTGTCTTCATCTGCTTGTTTGAGCGCAAATGGCTTTCGTAGTAAGTTTGCAATGAAAGAACTGGAATAGGAAATATGTGCCATACCGTCGGGCTGATCTTCTTCTGGTAGGTTCGTTTCTATCCCTTCCAAATCAGATAGCAAAGCTGGGTCCACCTTATCTAGGTGCAACTGACGGTATTGATAAAACCCGGGCGTGCGGGCTGCCCAAATGGCGTGCACGTCCCGCCAATATCTAGTGAATAAGTCTTTTGAAAGGTCTTTTCTTTGCCAGCAAAAGAAGGTAGCCACGGCTTTGGCTTTATTTTCTGTTTTCGCAATGAAATTTTGATCGGTGACCATGATGTAAGCTTGTTTAATTGAAATTGTGTCAATTTCGCTTGGTCATCGATCAATAGTCAATCCATTATGCAGAAGTTTGAATGATTTTCGCAGATCAGCCGGTGAATTAATTATTGGCTTTTAAGCTTTTTGATTAATTCTCTGGATACCCTACCTAAGTTTGTCTTGCCACGATTATAGTTGCGCATTATAATCACTCCATACTGGCTTTCTTTATCAAAAAGCATGTAGCAATTATAACCAGCCACAGACCCGCCGTGTCCCGCAGTCGAAATTTCATTATCCTCAAACAGCGAAAGCCCATAACCATAATTGTCTTCAGGTGTCTGGCCCTGCCGCATCGCAGCTAGACTTTCTGGTTTCAAGAATCCATCATAACCCATGATGGCATTCATAAACCGCTTCAAATCGTTGGGTGTCGAATAAATGCCACCATTAGGCACTTTGTAGCCTCTTCCTTTATGTTCTCGAGCCGCGGCTTCGTATACCTGGCCCATCCCGTTGCTTTGCATGCCAATGGCCAAATCAGCCATTTTTGATTCCGGCACAATAAAAAAACTGCTATTCATATGTAGCGGCTTGAATATCTTTTCTTCCACCAATTGCATGAATGGCTTACCGGCCGCCTTGGAGAGCGCTAGTCCCAAAATTCCAAAGCCAATATTGGAGTAGCTATAGGCTTGATCCATACCTGATTTGAAAGACGTTTTGGAGATGGAGGCCAAGACTTTTTCTTCCCATTGCGCTATCGGCCCAGCGGCGGCATTTTCCAATTTGGGCTCCCTGATAAGGCCGGAGGTGTGGCTGGCCAGATGATGAAAGGTGATTTTTGTGGAATCCGAATAGCCTTCCAATGCTGCAATTTCTGGGAGGTATTGCTCGACGGGGTCATTGAGTTGAATGGTTCCTTCATCAACTAGTTGCAGCATCAGGAATGCCGTGAAGGTTTTGGAAATAGAACCCGTCCGGTAGATTTTGGAGGGATCAGCTTTTATAGCATTGGGGAAATCAGCAAAGCCATAAGCACCAGACCACAAAGTTTGCTTCCCTTTGAGTATTGCAAGGCTAATACTCCCTTGGTTTTTGTCCGCTTTTACTTCCTGCTCGATTTGGTTGCGGAACTCAAGTATTGCCGAATTGATCTCTGCCGGGGATTGGGCGTTTGCATTAGCAATCCCAATGAGTCCAAGATAAAGGACCGCCACTACAGTCGATAAGTCATTGTGGTTTGATGTTATTGCTGTAATCTGAGTCTATATCTATGGGATGAGTTGACTAACTGCTAAGTGGATTCGGACAAAGACGAGTCCTCGGGACTTGAAGTGTTTCTCTGCTGTAAACCCTAAGTTCAGAAACTAAATGCACGTTCTTGTCTTTTCATTCTTGCATCCATTAGAATATCATCCTTTAGCAATGAAATATTCAAACAGAAACTGACCAAGTTTAAAAAGTACTTGAAGAACAGATTGCGGTTTGTACCCAATAATTATTATACAACTTGGGCAAGCACTTTTGGACTTTCATTCGCTATTGGGTTCATTGTGCAAAGTAACATAGATTATAGCAGCAAAGTTGCTGTGGTATCTGCTGCTTTAGTCTTAATTGGGAT
>NZ_RCBY01000492.1 GCF_003838195.1 Okeania hirsuta | reverse complement strand
ACTCCTGAGGACTCCTAACTTAACCATTCTATGGCTGTTTAACCGGATTTGATATGACTTCTGCCTTCTTCCTTCTTCCTTCTTCCTTCCCTTTGCAATTATTTCAAACGTATGTTTTAATTAAAATAAATCAAACGATTGTTTTAAATGTCCATTTGAATCTAACTTAAAGGAGCAGTCAGCAGTCAGCTTTGCGAATTTGCGGAGCATTCCGGTACAGAAATGCTAAAAGCTGATAGGCTATTTAACAAAAATTTTATAATCTCTACTTAAGCTAAATTTTAAAGCAATGAAAGAGAATAATTTGCTAGACTCTAAACCCCATAAAATTAATGGCAAAGTGGAAATCTTAACTGAAAAGATGGAAACTTTACCAATTCAGTCAGAAGTCACTAATTTCAAACCTAAAGTCAAGGATAGAAAATTTCTTCGCGTTGGTCTCGTGTTGGTGACTCTAGGAATAGCTTTTGGCGGTCTAAAATTTATTCAGGAGCGGAATATTTCTGCCAAACCAAACTTAGAAACCACTCTTCCCAATATCCTATCCGTTCAAGCTATCCCAATTAAATTAGTAAACTCCTATTCCGTTTCCCAGAGTTACACAGGAATTGTAGAAGCCAAAAGAACCAGTGAATTAGGTTTTGAACAATCTGGTTTACTCACATCTATATATATAGAAGAAGGAGAAGAAGTAACTAAAGGAACAGCGATCGCTCAACTCGACACTAGCCAAACAAAAGCTCAAAAAGCAGTATTAATAGCACAGAAAGATAGAGCGATCGCCACACTGAAAGAACTAGAAAATGGAGCAAGGCCAGAAGTAATTGCAGCGACCCGTGCATCCCTACTCCAAGAACAAGCAAAATTACAGGAGTTGCAAACTGGACCGAGACCAGAAGTAATAGCAGCGACTCGCGCATCCCTACTCCAAGAACAAGCAAAATTACAGGAGTTGCAAACTGGACCGAGACCAGAAGTAATAGCAGCGACTCGCGCATCCCTACTCCAAGAACAAGCAAAATTACAGGAGTTGCAAACTGGACCGAGACCAGAAGTAATAGCAGCGACTCGCGCATCCCTACTCCAAGAACAAGCAAAATTACAGGAATTGCAAACTGGAGCGCGTATTGAAGATATAAAAGTTGCTCGTTCGGGAGTTTTGGACTTAGAAGAACAATTAAATCTCGCTCGCCTTCAGGAGAAACGACGTGAAGAACTTTATACCGAAGGAGCAATTTCTCAAGAACAGTTTGACGAAGCTTCAACCCAAGCAGATACTTTACAAGCAAGACTGGAGCAAGCAAAGAGCGAACTAGAGAAACTGGAAACAGGAACTCGCAGGGAACAAGTAGAAGCTCAACAAGCGCGGGTACGTCAAGCGCAAAGTCAGTTAGACGAACTGATTGCCGGAACTCGCAGCGAACAAATAGAAGCTCAACGAGCTAGGGTAGGTCAGGCGCAAAGTCAGTTAGACGAACTGATTGCTGGAACTCGTAGCGAACAAATAGAAGCTCAACGAGCTAGGGTAGGTCAGGTGCAAAGTCAGTTAGACGAACTGATTGCTGGAACTCGCAGGGAACAAATAGAAGCTCAACAAGCAGAAATTAGACGTTTCGAGGCACAAATTTCTGAAATTGATGTTGTTCTGAGAAAGAGTACTCTATTTGCACCTTTTTCCGGTATTGTTTCAGTCCGACATTTAGATGAAGGAGTTGTGGTTAATGCTGGTCAGAGTGTTGTGCGTTTGGTTGAGGGTGGTGAAAGGAAGGTTAGGGTTGGGGTGCCACCAGGGAAGACTTCCAGTCTGAGAGTTGGTAGTCAGCAGGAAGTTAGGGTGGGAGAGAGAATTTATAGTGCAAGAGTGCTGTCGATATTACCAGAAGTAGATTCTATGACTCGGACGCAAACTGTGATTTTGGCACTACCTCAAGCTATTGCTCCTGGTACTGTTGTTCGTCTGGGATTAAATCAGACTCATGAGATGGAAGGATATTGGTTGCCTACTTCTGCTTTAGTTTGGGGAGAGCGGGGGTTGTTGGCAAGTTATGCTCTTGTACCCCCTTCGCAGTCAGATTTGAATTTACCTGCGGGAACTTATCAGACTGAAAAACGAATGGTTGAGGTGTTGCATACGGAGGGAGACCGGAGTTTGGTGCGTGGGGTATTGCAACCGGGAGATTTGATTGTGACTAATGGAACTAATCAATTGGCACCTGGGCAGTTTGTGAAGTCAGAAGTTAGAAGTCAGGAGTCAGAAGTTAGATGAAGTTTAGGTAACTTTGTAGGTTGGGTTGACATCCGGAAACCCCACAAAAAGATAGTCCTGTTCGCATAATGGTATACAGCAAAAAAGAATACCTAGCATGGGAGTATCTTGCTCCCACTGTTGTGGTCACAAATATTGCTGGACAATTCACGACCATTACAATGCACCAACACAAAGAGTTGGAATTGTTGGGTTGCGCTCCGACGCTTAACCCAACCTACTGGATACTATCAAAAT
>NZ_RCBY01000491.1 GCF_003838195.1 Okeania hirsuta | reverse complement strand
GGAGTCTATCGTAGGTGGCTCACTCCTCAGACTAATCGAGAGCGAGACATTCCCTTTTGCTTGGATAAAGTGGTTTTGGTCTTGCCTGATCATCTGTCTGATCAAAACTACTTCTTAACTATTACCATGGATGATTATCTTAAGCTTACGGCCAGCAGAAGGTTAACTAGGCAAATTATGGGGGCGGAGCGTGATTTTGAACATGCTGATTACCTCTTTCAACCGTCCTTTAGCCCAGCCGATAATCTACCTAGCGATGACATCCTTTATCGGGCTTTCCATCCTGCTCTAAATCTAGCCACTATACACTTACATAGGTTTGGAATTTAGACCAGGTGATGACTGTACTATAGCAAGAATTAGACGAAACAAGTTTCCTTCCAGCCTCACTTCTTTGCAATCATTATATGAAAATTGGAAGCCCATCATTGACGATGCGCTTAAGTCGGTAAATGATCAAATTGACCGCTTGATTACGGAGTATCACCCCGTTCTCTTTCCCCAACTTCCCGTGTCCAATTTAGAAACACCTTACAGATCTTACTGACCAACTGGAAAGCCTATACTCAATTTGTTGAGCGGAATGAAGGGCAGATTGAAAGTGTTTCGTGCAATACTTTTACGATTGGGCCCGTGATTTGATTAATGGATATCATGATGTAGGGATGAGTTACAGCAACTAATGGCACAGTTGTGCTTGCAATCTAGAGACGCCTTTGATACACGGAATCAGCATCTATCTCTAGGTGTAGCCTTCCGCCCGGATCAGGATGGGTTAGCAGCGCCTTTGCGTGATCCCTTCCGACAACCACCTATTTACAATGGCAATGCCAGCCGTTGGGAAAGAACACGCTTGTACTACCGAAGACTTTTTGAACTGATCGAAAGCTTTTATTTGGAAAGCCCCATAGAGGGTGACAATAGCCGCGATCCCCCAAGACGTCTACCCGCTAGATTCCGTTCGGAAGAAGAAGACCCATTTTCGCCTGATTTTACCAAATTGAAAATAACCCCAGGTAGAAATCTAGGTACGTCCCTTGGGTTACAAGCTATCCCTTTCTATTATCCGCTGACTGATGGCGCGGCTCGTTGCAGTACTATTGGACTATCATCATACCAAACCAGAGTCTATGATCAGCATTTGTCTTATCATGCTTCTGATGGATATGATAGCTACAATGACCAGATGATTGGCACATTACTCGCCTTTGTACTATAACCTCGATCAGTATGACTTCTACCGGATAGAGGGACATATTGGCAAGGCTGAAATGATGAAGAGTGGGATAAATTTAATCAACCTGTTAACGAATTATCTAAATCTACCTTTGATCGGAGCATAGTGGGGGCCATTAAGTATTTGATTTACAAAACACAATTCTGGATGTTAATGTAATTGGCAAGAAGATAGCTGCAGACTCAGATTGGTAGAGGCCCACGATATCCTAACAGGTGGAGATCCTGCAAACTCATACTATATATTCTTTCATCACAAGATTTAATGGGAGCAGAGCATTTGGAGGAGTTCCCAAGGGAGAACCTTTATTGTGATAGTAGATGAAAACGACATTGCTATCGCTGATTTTGCAGTGCCTTATCGATATCCATCTCTCCCGAACAAGAAGAACCCGGTCCGTAAATATCAGCGTAGAAAGGGAGTTTTATTGAATGATTAAAATGGAAAGTTAGGCTTAGATGCACCTAATTCGTCGGCAAATACTGGACCTGGAGTTGCCGCGCCAAGAAGGCGCAGCAAAATTAGCACAACAACTTGGACAGTTGTTTGAAGAAAAGGTATTGCCTGAACTGGACCAGCTATTCAGCCAGATTATTCCCGATGGACGTGTGCTGCGGATTCAAAGACTCGAGATAGATTTAGACCGAATTTCGGAACGAGGTATGGAACAGTTCTTTGTTGAGCAATGCGTAAAAAAGATAGGTGATCAATTGACCCAACATGCGTTTGAGGTACAGAGGCATTCCAGTGACCAGGAGGTTTTAAATATCAGGCAATCGGAAGATGTCTTATTTGTTGTCAAGCATTTTTTTGGCGAGGGGTACCTTACTCTGGTTTGCGAAGCATACTCCACTAGATGGTCATTGATGAGGAGTTAATTAAACTCTTAGCTACTCACCATCTCAGGTTATGGCCACTTTGAGGCCGGTATTGAGGTCTAGTCACCGTGCTATTCATAGGTTGATCTGGCAATTCAGTTTTACTACATCTTCCATCATTGTAGAACGATTCCTCGAATTACCGAAAGGAGTCATTGAACAGGTTTGGGCGGTACTCCAAGAATGGTCTGTTGAAGATTTGACCAGGTTTCAAAGAGATACTTTCTTAATGGCTTTGTATCAAAGTCCTCAGCGTTCCATGGTCAAAGATATTGCTGACCTGCCCAAGCTACGACGGTGGCTAAACGATTCTGGTTTAAACAAAGCCTTGGCCCTGCCAGCTGCTCATTACCCTAGCCTGGACAAAGAACTTGAGAAAGAAAAGGAATTA
>NZ_RCBY01000490.1 GCF_003838195.1 Okeania hirsuta | reverse complement strand
ACTGACTACGGTTTATGATTTGAGTGAACGGAAACTTTCAGAGGAAATGCTTAAGATCGCCAAGGAGAATGCAGAAGCTGCCAACCGGGAACTCCGACTGTCTCAAAAATCTCTGGAGCAGGAACGACGTCTCTTACGCAACATCATTGATGCTACACCGGACTGGATTTTTGTAAAAGACCTTGACCACAAGTATACCCTTGTGAACAAAGCTTTTGCTGAGGCCCACGACATGAAAAGTGAAGACATGATCGGTAAGAATGATCTGGGCGTAGGAGTGCCGAAAGAACTGGTACATGGAAAATCCGGAAAAGGCATCAAAGGCTTTTGGAAGGATGATGACGAAGTGGTCGAAAAACAGGATCCCGAAATTTATTGAAGAAGAAACATTATTGAGAAAGAAGGCAGAAGGACCTTTTTGCATACAGTAAAAGTGCCCCTGATTGATGAAGACGATGAGGCCTTTCGGATTATTAGGCTTTGTTCATGACATTACCAATCTGAAGGATAATTGAACGGGAAGTTGAAAGAAGCAAAAGGGGCTGCCGAAGCTGCAAGTAAAGCTAAAGGGGAATTTCTCGCCAATATGAGTCATGAAATTTCGAACCCCAATGAATGGAGTAATCGGTATGACCAGTCTTTTATTGGATACGCCCCTCAATCATGAACAACATGATATGTGGACACCATTCGAAACCAGTGGGGATTCTCTTCTTACCATCATCAACGATATTCTGGATTTCTCCAAAATCGAATCGGGTAAACTTGAATTAGAAAGCAACCTTTCTACCTGAGAAATTGTGTAGAGGAAGTCCTGGATTTGTGCCCATAAAGCTGCAGGCAAGAAACTGGAGTTGGCTTACCTGATTGAAGTGCATACACCCGAAACCATAATCGGGGACGTTACCCGTTCTGCGTCAGATTCTCCTGAATCTTCTCAACAATCCATCAAGTTTACAGAGCAGGGCGAGGTGGTGCTATGTGTCAAAGCAAATTGCTTGAATACTCAAAAAGGAGAATATGAACTTCATTTTGAGGTGAGAGATACGGGAATAGGGATTCCTAAAGATCGGATTTCGCGTCTTTTTCAGGTCCTTTAGCCAGGTGGATGCGTCTACTACCCGCAAATACGGAGTACAGGGCTTGGGCTGGCCATTAGCAAACAGTTAAGCAATCTTAGGGGGGCACGATGTGGGTAGCAAGTGAAGGAATTCCCGGGGAAAGGTTCTCAATTTCATTTTACCATCAGGGCCCGGCATAACAAAATCAGAAAGAGCTCAAAGAAATGATGAAAGCTCTGCATAAAACTGGCTGGAAAAACGTGTCCTGATCGTGGGACGATAATGAGACCAAACAGACTCATACTTTTGCAATACACCAAAGGATGGAAAATGGATTGCTGTGCTTTGTGGATAGCGGAGAAGAAGCCTTGAGGTGCATAGAACAGAACTCCTTTTGACATTGGGCATTCTGGATATGCAAATGCCGGGTATGGATGGAGTCCAATTGGGCTCAAAACCTCCGCAAGCTTGAAAAAGCAAAGATGTCCTATTGATCATGCTCACTTCTCTGGAAATCAGGTAGACAAAAAATCGCAGTTGAGTTTGAAGCTTTATTGAACAAACCGATTCAAGCCCGCTGCTTTGGGTCAATGTCTTGGTAGGAATTTTTGTAAAACAACCTGTATTGGTAAAAAGTCAGGATCGAAAATCTGAGTTTGATAAGTCCATCGGTGAGAAAAATCCATCCGAAATTACTGGCTGAAGATAATGTAGTTAATCAAAAAGTCGCTCAGCGAATGTTGGGACGGATTGGGTATCGTATAGACATAGCCGCAAATGGGCAGGAAGCCATTGATTCCTTGTTCGCGCCAGACTTATGATGTAATACTCATGATATCCAAATGCCGGAAATGGACGCATGGAGGCGACGAGACTTATTCGGGAACGCTGGCCAGCTGACAAACAACCCTACATCATTGCTATGACGGCTAATGCTTTTGCAGGAGATAAGAGAGAAGTCCTGGCCATGGGCATAACGATTATTTATCCAAACCGGTCCGGGTTCAGAGAATTGGTAGTAGCACTGGCCAAATGCAAGCCCATAAAGGTATAGCTGAAAAAACTGCAGCAAATGCTAAAATGATAGGGGAGGAGGATTAAATTTCGCAGATAGCTGACTGGCAGCTTCGAACGCCTTGGCTAACTCAATACTTCTAGGTCAGCCTGGGTTTTCCAACAATCTGAATGCCTACGGGTTAATCCTGCTTACCAAATCCACAGGGCATAGATATGACAGGTAGGCCTACCGTAGAGAGGATGCAGCATATACTCATCCATTCCAGGTAATCCTTCATGACCCGATCTCCGATTTTTTTGACATAATCCCAATTGCTTTGCCCTACTTTGGGTAGTCCACTTTTCTCGGGTTTTATAAAAGACCAGTGTGGTTTCCATTCTGCGCCCTGCTCGATCCATCGTTTTATTAATTCAATTTCATATCCGGACAGACTGAGATTGGAT